>NZ_JSWJ01000039.1:0-3813 GCF_000826845.1 Phaeobacter sp. S60 | reverse complement strand
TCCCATACTCGCGCCGGGGGTCTTTTCCGAAAGGTGAGACAATGAACGAACAAGTGAATTCTTTGGCACTATCTCTGCCTGAGCCCACATCCCTCGCCGCGATCCTGAAAAAGCAGGATGGCCTTGGCGACATGTTGTCTAAGTTGGAGGCCGCTGCCCGCAAGGAAGCAGAGGGCAAAGACGTATCCACACGGAAAGGGCGGGATGCGCTGAAGTCGATCGCGCACAAGGTTAGCCAATCGAAAGTTGAGCTGGACAAGCAGGGCTTGGCTCTCACAGAGGAAGCGCGGAAGGAAATCGAAGCCGTAAACGCAGGCCGAAAGTTGGCGAAAGATCGCCTTGAAGCCTTGCGTGATGAGATCAAAAAGCCCGCCTTGGATTGGGAGGCAGCTGAGGCCAAGCGTGTTCAGGCTCTCACTGACCGTCTTTCAGAAATTGATGCAGGTCGGGTCGACACCCACTCGCCCTCTGAGCAGATCGCGTCTGTTCTCGCTGAAATTGAAGCGATCGAGGTTGGCGAAGACTGGCAGGAATTCAAAGAGCAGGCATCAGCCGCAAAGCAGGTTGCCATTTCTGCGCTGCAGGCCAGCCTTGCCGAAGCACAGAAGCGGGAAGCTGATGCCCGCGAGCTGGAAGAACTTCGCGCACTGAAGGCCGCCAAGGAGGAAGAAGAGCGCAAGGAGCGCGAAGCCCGTGATGCCGAAGCGCGCTTGCAGGAGCGCGTCGACAAAGCCAAGGCCTACATCAAGGAAGTGGGTGAAGGTCGGATCGGCGGTCAGCCTCAATCTTTCGACATCCTGATTTATGAGCTGGACACCAAGCTGCCTGCGATCGTGGATGAATTGGGCCGGTACGCCCAGGACATCCACGACTTGCGCAATGCAACCTTGTCAGACTTGAAAGCTCGGATGGAGCAGCAGCGCCTTGAGGATGAGGTGAGAGCGGAACAGCAGCGCAAGGAAGCTGCCGAGAAGGCCGCGGCAGACGCGAAGGCAAAAGCAGAGCGCGAGGCCGCAGAGAAGGCTGAGGCCGAACGGCACCGCATGGAGGAAGATAAGCGCAAGGCGGACGAGGCGCGCGCCGAGCGTGAGGCCGACGCCCAGCACCGCGCAAAAATTCGCACCGACATCATCGAGGCCCTGGCGTCCATGCGTGGCAATGCATCGCCCGAAGCGATTGCGGACGCTCTTATGGCAGGACAAATCCCCCACACAGAGGTGCACATCTGATGAACCAGATTACCCCCGTAAAACTGCACAACGCCGAGCAAGGTTCTGATGAGTGGCTGCAGCTTCGCTGCGGCGTCCTGACCGCCAGCGTGGTCAAGGAAATCGTTACGCCGACCCTCAAGCTCGCCGCGAATGACAAAACCCGAGCCCTGGCAAACAAGATCGCCATTCAGCGGATCACAGGCATCCCGGAAGATACCTTCACGACAGATAAGATGCTGCGCGGTCACATCGATGAGGATGTTGCGCGAGGCATCTACGCCGACAAATACGCGCCGGTTTCAGAGGTGGGCTTCATCACAAATGACCGCTTTCCGTTCTTTGGGTACTCACCTGATGGGTTGGTGGGTGTCGATGGCCTGATTGAGGTAAAGAGCCGGGATCCGCACCTGCATCTTGCGAGCATTACGGCGCGCGAACGTGGGGAGGGAATTCCCAAGGAGTACATGGCACAAGTCCAGGCCGGCCTGCTCCTTTCGGGCCGCGATTGGTGCGATTTCATCAGCTTCTCTCACGGCCTGCCCATGATGACCCACCGCGTCTTTCCAGATGCGGACTACCAAGCAGCCATCGCTCAGGCGGCCAAGGAGTTTGAGGCGAACGTTCAGGAAATCATCAAAGCCTATACCGCCGCCACCGCAGACCCTGCCACATACACACCAACCGAACGTATCGACTATGAAGGGATGATCCTGTGACTTCTATTCTTCACACCATCGCAGCAAAGTCTGACCAGCTGAACGCCGAAGATCTGATCGGCGGCCCTCGCACAATCACCATCACTGGTGTGCGCGTGAACAACTCTGAGGACCAACCGGTCTGGATCAGTTTCGAGGGCGACAACGGCAAACCGTTCAAGCCCTGCAAAACAATGCGCCGGCTCCTGATCCGCGTCTGGGGCGATGACAGCTCTGTCTACGCAGGGCGCGCAATGACCCTCTATCTGGACCCGGAAGTGAAGTATGGGGGCATGAAGGTCGGAGGCATTCGGATTTCCGCCATGTCCCACTTGGATAAGCCGCAATCGTTCTTCCTGACCGAGACGCGCGGGAAGAAAAAACAGCACACTGTCACCCCCCTGCAAGCACAATCCGCCGCGCTGCCAAATGAGCCGACCGCAGACGTAATCAATGAGGTTCTGCAAGATGCTGAGAAGGCGGCAAGGGGTGGTGTCGAGGAATTCACCAAATGGTGGAACAGCCCGCAGGTGAAAGCGAACAACTCACTGGCCCGCAAAATCGTAAGCGGCTCATTGCCCGGAACAGAGGACCGGATGAGCGCCATGCAGGAGATTGCGGCGAAGGCCGACGAACAGGCGCAGGACGACGCTGTGACTGAGGACGATCCGTTCAGCTCCAAAGTGGCCGCAGAATGATCAATCGCGCCGCGATCCGAGAGGCCTACGAGGAAAACCTTGCCGCCGTTCATCGGATCATCCCGAACCCTGGCGCCGAGGACTTTCGCCTGTGTGTGTCCTTGGCTGCAGAGCAGACCGACCACACCGAAGCCGAGGCGCTGAGCGTGATGGTTGATGAACTGGCTGAGAAAGGCGCTGCGTGATGCCAACCATCTATCTTGTCGGCCCCCAGCAGCGCGCATACGCCGCTGCGGCCCTTGCTCAAGCGCCAGACCGCGCGGTTGTCACGATCACCGCTGAAAAGCGCTCTGAGCCGCAGAACCGCAAGCTGTGGGCGATGCTTCACGACGTAGCGAAAGCCAAGCCAGAGGGCCGCCAGTGGACAGAGGACACGTGGAAATCAGCATTTATGCAGAGCCTCGGCCACCAGGTCCAGTTTGCGGAAGGCCTGGACGGATCCGGCCCCTTCCCCATCGGCTTTCGCTCATCAAAGCTCAGCGTGGCCCAAATGCGGGATTTGATCGAGGTGATCTATGAATATGGCACCCGCCATGGCGTCGAGTGGCGCGAGGCAAAGCGCGCGGGCTGGATGGGGTCAGAGCAATGAACCGCCGCCGGATGAACACAACCCGCCGCGCCCGCATCTTCGCGGCTGCAAACGGCGTCTGTCATATCTGCGGCGAACAGATCGACGGAACCCGTGAACGCTGGGACGCCGACCACGTTATCCCGCTGGAGATCAGCGGCGATGATAGCGACGACAACCTGCGACCGGCCCATGAGCGGTGCCATCGCGCGAAGACAGCGAAAGAGGACGTGCCGACCATCGCCAAGTGCAAGCGCGTGGCGGCCAAGCACAGCGGCGCGCACAAGCCGAAATCAACCCTGCCCGGCTCCAAGGGCAGCAAATGGAAACGCAAGGTAGACGGAACCGTCGTCCCTCGCTGAACGGAGAACACACATGACTGACACAAGCAAAGAGGCGGCATGGGACGCCCTGATGAACTACCAACAGGCTGACGAAGAAGGCATTATGGTGCTTGTTTCTCGGCAAGCTATCCACGAATGCAAGGATGAACGCGACGCCCTGCGCGCCCAACTGCAGGCGGCACGGGATGAGATTGCCATCTCAGAAGCGGCAGAAATCATTCTCAGCAACAGGTGGGGCGGCTACGGAAGCCCAAAAGCCATGAGGGCTATGTGCGATTATGTTTACAAGGACCGGGG
>NZ_JSWJ01000038.1:0-857 GCF_000826845.1 Phaeobacter sp. S60 | reverse complement strand
GGCGTTAATGCGGATCCGCCAACATGGATCCGCATTGGCGTGGTCAATCGGTTTCAGATGTTTGATGAGTTCTACCACTCGCAGACGGTGGCAACTGAGCGGATTGAAGTCACTGTGCAGCCCTCAGAGGTCGTGAACTCTGTCACACTGCTCAATCTCGATGCCCTAGAGGTTCGGGTTCAAATTGAGGATGGGCAGGGCGGCACCCTCTACGACGAAACCAAGAGCCTGTTGGATAACAGCCAGGTTGTCGACTACTGGGAGTATTTTTTTTCGCCGATCCTGCGGCGACGGGATGTTACTTTCATCGATCTGCCTGCCTATTCGCAGCCGGTGCGCATTTCTGTGATTGGGCCGACCGGCGGTGAGGTCAGGATAGGCGGGGCATTTATTGGCCGTCAGCGGATCATCGGGGAGGCAGTCTATGGCACCCGTCGCGACCTGCTCAACTTCTCGACCAAAGAGCGCGACCAGTTTGGCCGCTTCCAGATCGTGTCACGACACAAGGCCAAGCTGGTCAGCTATGACGTCGCTGTGGAGACACGCAACAACGACTATGTTGCGGATTTTCTTGAGGATGTGGCCGACGTGCCCTGCATCTACATTGGCGATCCGGAACGCGGTGGCACGATAACCTACGGCTATCCGCGCGACTTCGGTTTTCCGTATGAAACCCCATCGATTTCCAACCTGTCCCTCGAAGTGGAGAGCGTGACCTAATGGCCATTACAACAATTCCAAGTTTTACCAAGGTGCCAAATCGCAGCCAAGCGCCAAGCACTTTTTCAGACGATGTGGACACCTACCACAGCGAGATCCCCGCATTCATCGATGCCAGCAATCAGCAGGCGCAGGAG
>NZ_JSWJ01000037.1:0-3995 GCF_000826845.1 Phaeobacter sp. S60 | reverse complement strand
GCAATCAGCAGGCGCAGGAGATCAACGCAGCGGCAGAGCAGGTGGCCACGCTGGCCGCAGCGGTGGCAGAGGCCAGCGCCGCGTTTGAAAGCGGCGTGAACGCGGATCGCTGGGCCGCTGGCGACTACAGCGACGGCGATGCGGTCTGGTCGCCCACGGATGGGCTGACCTACCGTGCCAAGGCTGATTTCACCTCGGCCATCGATCCCGCCGCAGATCCCGCCAACTGGCACAACCTGAACCCGGTCGCGCAGGCCAAGGACGAAATGGCCCGCCTCGCGCTGGTCTTCGCCGCGAATTTCTAAGGAGAAACCGAATGTCGCAATTTCCTGTGTCCAAACGTCTCGCGCTTGATGCCATGGCAACGGTCTACACCGTGCCTGCCGGTCGCTATGCGATGGTCTCACACCTTCAGATCACCCCGATCGATCCCGACAATGAGGTGGACGTGACAGTGCAATGGCTGGATGCGTCGGACGGCGATGCGATCACGCAGCTTTGCCAGGGTGAGACGATCAAGCCGAATGGTACCGGCCCGATTTACCCGATGGGTGGCACCCTGATCCTGAGCGCAGGCGATCAGGTGCAGGCCGAAGCCTCTACCGCAGGTGACGCGGTGCTGAGCTTCAGCGCCCTGGAGTATGATCTCTGATGGGCGGCATGATTGGCACCATGCGCGGGGATCGCATGTTGCGCGCGGGTGGGCGGCGTACTTACAGCGACCAGTGGCCCGTTGCAAAAGACGTGTTTCCGATCAATCTGGCATACGATTATTCAATGGGGATCGGGATATGGAACGGGAACCTAATTGTTGGATCCAGAAGCTCTAGTTATCGCAGCATTCGGCTCTATGACGGGCTGACCTCTTCTGTCATTGCGACAACAAGCCCCACCAAAACTTATTACGATATGACCGTCTTGGGGGATGTTCTTTACTGTGTCTCTTCCAGTTCAGTTTGGGCCTACAACCTACCCGATTTTAGTACCGCTTCGGGGTTTGGGCGACCTACACCCTACATCAAACTTATCTGTAATGATGGTGAAAACCTCTGGCTCTACGATCAGGCAGGAGGCGGGTCACAAAACCTGTTCAAGATCACCCCTAGCGGCGCGATTTTGGAAACGAAATCTATTGGGTCGTTAAGCCCGAGTGCCATCGCCCACGATGGGAAAAACCTGATCACAACAGTCGGCGGCGTCACCAGAATTCACGACGGTGAGGATATCGATACGGTCGTCCACCAGTGGAGTAGCTTCCACTCGATCGGCGCAATTCAATCCAGTGCTGTCGATCGAGAGAATGGCGATCTTTTTTATTACATCCAACACAATCACGCTGATTTTGTAGTCCAATATGATGGAGTTGCAGGGATATAAGATGACCCAGCTATATTACACATCCACCACCGCCCCAGCGCCGCTGCCTTTCCGCATTCGTCTGAGCGACGGGCGCAGCCGCACCGATCCTGCCAGCTTCACCGCTGAGGAAATCGCCGATGCGGGCTACGTTGTGGCACCGCCGCCGCCTGATCATGATCCCGCAACCCAGCGCCTGGCCTGGGACGGGGCCGCTTGGGGCGTTGAGGATATCCCGGTGCCGGATCCGGTCTATCAGCCGCTGACCAAGATCGGTTTCATGCGTCTCTGCATGTTTCTTGGCGGCATGACCCCCGACATGCTGGTGGCGGCGCGGGAAGCGCCTGAGCTGAAAGCGATGTGGATCATGCTGGACATGGCCGAACAGGTGCAACGCGATGATCCTGAGGTTGCGCCGGGGTTGGCGCTGCTTGCTGGATTGGGTCATCTGCCCAATGGCGCGCAGGCCGTTCTGGATGGCTGGCCAGCCGCCTGATTGGTGCGCCCGCAGCGGGTCGGGCTATCACACCACCAAAGCAATCGCATGGGAGATCGGAGCGAAGGGGTCCGGTCTCTTTTTGTACGTGCCGCAGGGGTTTCCCTTTGATGTCTCAATCCCCCGCTGGGCCGGGTGGATCTTTGACCGGCACAACCCGCGATACCTGAAAGCCGCCGCGCTGCATGACTACGCCATTCACGTCCTCGGCTGGGGCCGGGTCAGCGCTGCCGCACCGTTTTCCGAAGCCCTCCGCGCCGATGGCGTGGGGCGCATCCGCAGGCTGGCCATGGTGCTGGCCGTCACCATCCACAAATGGAGCTGAAGGGCAATTTTATGAAACTGGAGCTGTTTCAATCTGCGCTGGCAGGCGCGCTTGGTGTGATGTCGGCCATCCTGACCAGCTATGGCACGTCCTGGCCGGTGGTGGTGGTTGTCTGTCTGGGCGCTGCAGCCGCGCTGCTGGAGATCGAAAACCTGCGCTGGCGGCCTGCATTGGTCCTCAGCGTCTTTAACCTGATGATCGGCGCGTTGGGCGGGCCGATGGTCGCGGCCTTTCTGGGGGCCAAGTTCGACCTTCAGTTTCCAGCCTTGACGCTGATCATCGCCTTTCTGGTGGCCTATGTGGCGCATGACGCCTTTAGCAAGGCGCGCGGGCCGATCATGGCGCTGATGGTGAAGGTGATCGGCATGGCCGGAGGGTCAAGCCGATGAATGCCCTCATTGATCTTGTCGCCGTGATCGCGGGGCCGGTGCTACGGCACCGCGCCCGCTGTGTCGTCTGTTTCCTCAGGTCACCCACTTGGGGCCGGGTGCGCCTTGCTCTCTCGCTCGTGCTTTGGGCGGCGCTGTGTTTCGCCGCGATCGCGATGCAACCAATCCAACATCAGAAAGGGCATTCCCATGAAATTCACCACCCGTGATATTCAGGCCCGATGCGCCGCTCTGGGCTTTCACCCTGGGCCGATAGACGGGCGCAGAGGGCCGCGCACCTCAGCGGCTATTCGGGCCGCTCTTGAGCCGCAGAACGGCAGTACCATCACTGATCTGTTCCACAAGAGCGGTTTGCACCGGGTGCATATGCACTGGACTGCCGGAGCCAAAGGCGTCATCGAAATGGAGCGCCGCGCCTATAACTCGCTGGTCACACATGATGGGCAGCGGGTGCAGGGTTTGTTTCCGCCAGAGGCGCAGGCATCCTATGCCGCTGGTCGGGCGGCATCCCATACCCGCATGTTCAACACGGGCGCGATCGGGCACGCAATGGACGCCATGGCGGGGGCGATTGAGCGCCCGTTTGATCGTGGGTCCGCGCCTATCACACTGCGCCAGCTTGATGCGTTCTGCCGGTGGGCTGCGGAATACAGTGCCCAGTATTGGATCCCGGTCAATGTCTACGGCATGCCGACCCATGCAGAAATCCAGCCGATGTTCGGTGTGCGCCAGCGCTGGAAATGGGACATCACCTGGTTGCCTGGAATGTCCGCGCCCGGCGATCCCTCGGTGGTTGGTGAGCGCCTGCGCGACATGATCCGCGAGCGTCTGCCTGACGTGCGAGCTGCCGCATGATGCGGTGGGTCGCGATCGGGGGCCTGTGTCTGGCGCTGTTGTTTGCGGGTGTGTCCTCATACCTGGTCTGGCGCAATGGGCACCTGCGCGAGGATCTGGACGCAGCCGCGCGCCGCCTACGGGTGGCGGAGCGGCAGGCCGATGACGCACGGCAGACCGCCGATGTGCTGGACGCTCATATCAAACGGATGCAGGAGGATCGCCGCACGTATGATGCCGATCTGTACCGCCTGCGGGAACAGGAGGGATACCATGCGCCATTGTCTGATTTTCTTGGCGATGTCTTTGACCGGCTGTAGCTGGCTGTTGCCAGATCCTGAGCCGGTTTATGTGGAGCGCCCCATACCGGGGGAGCTGACCGCACCTTGCGCTGAGCCGGTAAAGGGTCCGCGCACCGAGGGCGGCTTTGCGGAGCTGGCCCTAGGCTGGCGTTACACCGCGCGATGCAACGCGGGGAAGCTGGAAGATATCGCGGAGCTGACAGGGCCGCGCTGAAAGAAGGGAGCCCCGCCACTTGGCGGGGCTTTTTGCGTTTCTAGAGCTGTGGTGCGATTCGCAGAAAGCGGGCTTTGCA
>NZ_JSWJ01000036.1:0-547 GCF_000826845.1 Phaeobacter sp. S60 | reverse complement strand
TGGAAAGACCGCAACACCGGCGAGCGGCGTGAGAAAACCGAATGGCATTCGGTTGCGATCTTCTCCGAAGGTCTGGTCCGCGTGGCAGAGCAGTACCTGCGCAAAGGCTCCAAGGTCTATATCGAAGGCCAGCTGCAGACCCGCAAATGGCAGGACCAGAGCGGCCAGGACCGCTATTCGACCGAGGTCGTCCTACAGGGATTTGGCGGGACGCTGACCATGCTTGACGGCGCTCAGGGTGGCGGCAGCTCTAGCGGTGGCGGTTATGGCGGGGATAGCGGCGGCGGTTATGGGGGCCAGGGCGGTGGCTACGGCAGCCAAGGCGGGTCTTCGAGCAACATTGATGACGACGAAATTCCATTTTAGGATTATAAACAATGTCTTATCAGAGAATGATTGAGTTCGCCCGCGCTGAGAACATCGCTATGCACAAGAGCTGGCAGGGGGTCGCCCCAGTGGAAGCGGAGCCGAAAAAGCCGACCCGCAAGCGGGCCCTCAGCCCCAGAGAGCGCCAGGAGGCTGTAAAGAAGGTTCGCCGGATCGCATC
>NZ_JSWJ01000035.1:0-6915 GCF_000826845.1 Phaeobacter sp. S60 | reverse complement strand
CCGGTGTTGCGGTCTTTCCAGGTTTCCGAGGTGGCGATCCGCAGGTTGCAGACCTTGCCACCGTTCTGGAAACTGCGCACTTCGGGATCACGGCCGAGGTTGCCGATCAGGATTACTTTGTTGACTGAGCCTGCCATATCTCTCTCCATCAAAGGGGTGTTTCAATTTCGTTTCTCGCGAGGTAGGCCCTCAAGCTGTCTGGCTTGATACCCTCTCGCTTGGCCATCTCCTCGACCGACAGGCCGAGGGCGCAGAGAGCGGCGCGGCGCTTGTATCGCGGCGTTTCGCTCTCCGGCTTGCGGGGCCACTTGATGCCGTTGTCCCGGCAGAAGCCGTGAAGGATTGAAGCCTCGCAGGCCATTTCTGCGGCCGCCTCGGTGCCGGTCAGGCCGCGCGAGATCGCATCCTGTATCCGGGCCATCTTTTCGCTGTGATGGCGTGTCAGCATTGCGGCCCAGCTCTCGGCGGTCATTCTGCGGCCTCCTGCGAAGAGGCCCCAAAGCGGCGAGGCTTGAAACCGATCTCGCGCATGATCTGATCCGCGTTGGCCGGATCCCCGCGCCGGGCGCTCGGCTCAGGCTCAGGGCGCGGAAGGCTCTGCACCGCCTTGGCGCGGGCCTTGATGATCTCTGCGCGGATATGGCCCTCGTTTGGCATCTTGTTCGGGTTGCTGAGAACAGCGGCGCGGCAAGCGGCCTGAACCTCGGTGAGCGGGAAATCTTGCAGGGCGTTCATCCAGTCGACCAGCATCCGGTCGTGCGCTGCTGATCCTCGGTCGCGCTCCCAGCCGAAACGGTCAAACTTCTTAGCGAGAACTTCCAGCTCAACCGCGACCATAGCCCGATGTTTCGCCAAGTCCTGCGAGCCGAGCGATCTGCTCAAGGGCAGGGTCAGGCCGGTTTTCGGGTCGGCGGGAAGCTGGTGCGTTGCTGGGGTGGACATGGTTTTCGCCTTTCAGAACTTCGGTGATGTAAGGGATCGGGTCGTGGGTTCCGGCCTGCTGCGCGGCCTCAATTGCAAAGAGGACGGCGGGCGGCCCGGCCTCCTTGATCCACTTTCCGATCATCCGACCGGGGTCTTTGACGCCCATCGCCGCAAGGATTGGCTTGCCAACTTTCCAGACGGCTTGCGTGGACGCGGAAACAACAACGATCTCGCCGCTCGGCTCAGTCGGCGGCGCAGCCGCATCCTCTCCGTTAGGAGAGGTTGTTTTATTGTTTACTTGTTCTTTATTGGGTTGCTCGCGGGTTGCTGGCGGGTTGGAGCTTGGGCTGCTTGGCGTTTCCTTGGCCTGATATTCCTCATAATTACATACGGTTATGATGGTGCGCCTTTGGGTTGCCTTGCCGGTTACGATTTGGGTTATCGCGCCTTCGGCTTCCAGCAGCCCCAAGAACGTGCGGAGCGCCTGCCGCCCCATGCCGGTTTCAGCTTCCATCTGGCGCTGAGACACGCATAGTTGCCCGCGCTTCACGTCGATCATCTTGCCGCCGACGTTGAACCGGGTATCCTTCCAAGCAGCCTTGTGCAGCATCCAGTGCCACACGCCGACGCGGTGCGCGGCCCCAGAGAAAATGGGGTGGTCCCAAATCTTGCGGTAACTACAGATCCAGCCACTCATGACGCACCCACAATGCGAAGGCTCTTTGCCTCTTGCTGGCGCTTCCTGGCAGCCTCTGCCTGCCTCTCTACAGCTGGGAGGATATCGGCACCTTCGACGTGATAGAGAACATCCACGACCTCAGATGGGTGGAAAGCATCTCTCATGACCTCGTACACGGATGGCCTGAGGGCGCAGATGTTCACAAAGCAGTCGGTGTCGACAATCGTTTGGTCTGGAATGAACTCATCCACCAGACACTCGACCTGCCACCTCAGGTCATTATCCAGATGCTGCATTACCTCTGAAACCTCGACGCGAAAGAATTCACGGGAGGCATTGACGCGCTGATCATGAAACTTCTCATGTGCGCGCAACTCCATCTCAACGCAATTGGGCGAAAAAACCTCGTATGCCACCTGAAATGGTGTAGGCACTCCCGTCTGCCATAGCTCGTTGGCTCGCTGCGCGACGGACCTTTCCGTCCGGCCTATTTTCAGGATCCCAGGCATGCTCGGGTTTCTCAAAACATAGACGTATCCCTTACTCATGTGATCTTACCTCGATATTCCACGCCGATCACCGCGAGGGCCTCAGCGACAGTCGATGCCACCGCTTTCTGTCCGCGCCATGTGGCGTGCCATTTCTGTTGATCAGGGGTCAGCTTGCGGGCGCTTGGGGGCTTGCTGCCGTCCTTCACCTCGATCAGAAAGCTTTGCCCGCGAAAGCCGACAGCGAGGTCAGGAAAGCCATCCCCAGCCGCGTGTGTCGGCGTGACAGTGGCCCCAGCGGCGCGCAGGGCTGCAACGATCTCGCCCTGGTTGGCATCCACCTTGGCTGCGTAGCGTCTTGCCATCAGTTCTGCCCCCTTGCCCGGCGCATCCGGCGGATGCAGCGCTTCATGATCTTCGTGCGCTCAGCGATCGTGTCTGAGAGGATCTTCTGGCGGCGCATGATACGTGGGTGCAGTTTTGCCAGGCGCGCCAGATCAGCCTCATCGGCGTATTGAAGCCACGGAGCTCCGATGCCGAAAGGATCGTCCAAAGGCGGCCCGCCGTTGTCACCGATCAGAGCCGCAACCTCGGCGACCTTGCGGTCTTCTGCGGCCTGCTGTGCTTCAGCAAGGCGCAACAGTCGATCAAGTCCATCATCAAGCATGGTGGCGTGCCTCCTGACGTACACTGGCAGGCGGTGTACGGAAGCCAATGCAATTGGGGCGATCCCTCATAGCAATGCCCCCTGTCGCGCGTCCTGCCGGTCCATAAGGCGGAAAGCTGTTTCTTCGCCCAACCACGCTCGGTCCCAGATGAACCATGCGTTGCGCTGCGGTGGGGAGCCCTTGCCAGTAAAATCGACCTTCCAGCGGCAGCCATAGACACGGCTGATGGGGTTGCGCGCCAAAAGCTCAGACAGCCCGGCCGCATAAGGCCAATCCGCGTTCAGGAAGAAAGCGACATACTGAGCACCCATGGAAAGCGCATGTTCCAGCCAGCGCCCCCTGCCATCCCGCGCGTTAATCTCGCAGTATGGCGGATTGGTGACGATTGCCGGTGCCATCGTGATGGAGAAGTCATAGAAGCTTCGGATTTCCGCGCCTTGGCAACCTCGGTCGATCAGGTCAGACGCAACACAGCTAAGTCCGAACGCTTCAATTTCGCGCTTCATCGCCCCGTCGCCGCAGGCAGGTTCCCAAACGGATCCCAATTCGCGCAGGCGGTTGCCCTCATAAGCCAGGAATGCGCGCGTCACTTCTGCCGGCGTAGGGTAAAAATCATGTTCCTCGCGCGGCGCTGTGTCCGTGGACACGTTACCAGTCGCCCGGAACAAGCCTTTTGCAGACACTCCGCTCATTTCCACCCCGCCTCCAGTTTCACTGTCTTGGCGTCGAATGCTGGGTTGTGCAGATCGTCCGACCATTTCCCGTCTCGGCGCAGGTGGATGCGAAGTGCAAAGAGACAGGCCGATGACTTCTGACGCGCAATGGCGTTCAGGATGGGATCACTCATACCCGCCACCCCATGTGTGCGCGGATGCGCTCTGCGCGGGCTTTGAGGGCTTGATACCTGCGATATGCACGGCGGGATCTGGCCTCGTACCAACGGGCCAAAAGGTGCAAGCGGACGCTCATTTCGGGCCCTCGATCTGCTGGAAAACGATCTCAGCGCCAGCGATCAAAAGCACCTTGAGAACAATCGGCCCCGGCGCGTCATTGTGGCAGTTCAGCCAGTTGTTGACTGTGCGGGCGTTGACCTCCAATGCCACCGCCGCGCGCTTGCAAAGGTCATGATCCGAGGTGGCCGGGAACGCGACCCAGAGCATATCCGAGAAAAACCGGCGGGCCGTTTTGCGGTTGCTTTGCGGTTTTGCAAGATTTTTCCAGCCGTCGCGCATACGTCTGATGCGTGAGGATGAAACGGGTGTAGCCAAGGAGGCTCGTGAATGGGTCATGTGAAGTCCCAAAGTCTGATTTTACAGGGTTGGTTAGGCGGCATCCCCGAAGATGCCTGCCAAATCGGGCCGCAAATCTCGGACAGTGACCCCAAGAGCCTTTGCCAGCCGACCGACCGTCTTAGGCCCTGGGCTGCGCTCCTTTCGCTCAATAAGGCTCAAAAATGGCCGGGAAATACCAGCTTGCTCGCAGATTTTGTCCCGCGAGAGCCCCTTTGCGTTGATGTGTTCGGTGATATCCATACCGAACTTTTACATTATGTGAATTTTTACAGCAAGGAGTATTTTACATAGTGTACGTGGATCACAAACATGACATGCCTCATAGGGTAGGCATGAGATTCAACATACGTGAAAAACGCCTCGCCGCCGGCCTAACCCAAGAAGACATGGCTGATCGGCTGGAAATTTCGACGGGCCTCTATAACGGCTTGGAGAAAGGCAAGCGCCGCATGAATGAGACTTATATGGAGGGCATCGCAAATATCCTTGGCGTTGCCGTCTCTGATCTCATCGTTGAGGATCGCCCAACCATCGCCATAGCCGGTAAAGTCGGCGCCGGGGCGCAGGTTCCTGTATTCGACGCCTACGAAAAGGGCGACGGGCCGCAGGTTGAATGCCCACCCGGTCTATACCCACACGGCGTTGTTGCTGTGGAAGTCGAGGGGGACAGCATGGAGCCGGTGTATTCCGCCGGAGACCTGCTGTTTTACACGCGGGATAGCTCAGATGGCGTGCCCGGAGACGTCATCGGTCACCGCTGCGTTTGTGAGGACGCTGACGGCATGGGTTGGGTTAAGCAGGTCAAGGCTGGCGATAAACCTGGGCTTTTTCATCTTATTTCATTGAACCCAACCGGATCTAACACGCACAACGTGCAACTGATCTGGGCGGCGCGTGTCAGGCTTCATTGGCCGGCGGAGTTGGCGAGAAAAACGTGAAAAGACTGCTTGTACCACTGATCATTTCAGCATCACCAACCGCCGCTTTTTCCGAAGGGGCAAGCTACATTTGCCTAACTGAGCTGTCGACAGGCTTCAAAATTGACGCCAGCGGCAAAAGATGGGAATCTGTGAACTTTCATGCAAGCAGCCGGTTTTTGGTTAGACCCCTGCGCCTAGACGAATATGGGTACAACTCAACGTCGGGGGTGGAAGCTTATGGCGTTTTTGAGTTTGGAACTAAATACGCTGCCGCGCAGTGTCGGCAAGGGTTCTCCTATTATCTCGATGGAAAACTTCAGACCTCTAATTGGCTGTACTGTGATGGGTTTAACAGTTTTAAGCTGAACTCTGACACTCTACGATTTATTGCCACTTACACGGTTGGCTTTACAAACTCGCATCCAGGCAGTGAGCAAAAGGATGGCGACACCCCATCCATTTCTATCGGATCGTGCAGCAAAATGTAGGCCGCCACAAAGCCCGCAAACAACCCCGCCCCGGCGGGGTTTTTCTTTGCGCGCGTATAATATCTATCTCTCAATCCACAGGGATCGCCGCACTAGCGGGGGCGCACTCGTAATATCCCCCCTGACGCTCCAGCGCCTTGGCCGCAGTCTGGCAGGCATCATCGTCCATTACAAAGCCGTGAAATACCGCCACCTGCCCGCTGCCAATTTTTCTTAAGATGTGAGTGGCTGAACCAAAACCGTCTTCGTGAGCTTCCACATTTTCAATGTAAGTCTCCCGGCCTCCCCACGCCCAATAACACAGAGCTGTCGCAATAATCGCGCCGCCTAAAAAATTGCCCATTTCGCATATCCCTTGAAGAAAACAGGCCCTCAAGTAAGCCGACCCAAGGGGCTTGAGCAAGGCATGGTTGTGATATTTTACACTATGTGAATTTTTCTCTTGCGCCCATATTTCACATTATGTAAAACGGTTCTCAAGCAAGGGAGAGCCGACATGCAAGACAGCGCCTTCAAAACCGATCTGATGAACATCCGCCTGGGATGGACTGCGCAAGCAGCTGTCACGCAGCGCGCCGCCGTTCTGATGGGTATGGATGACAGCGCGGACGCATACGAACTGGCGCTTGAAATCGAGGCCCTACAGCAGGCAGAGGCAGAGACATTCGATCTGGGCTGGCGCGAAGGCGCTGACGATCAAGAGGAATGGCTTCTTGACCGCACTGTCTGGGCAAAGATGGCCGTTCAGGCGCATCGCCTGCGTCGTTCATTCTGGATGCCGGCTGGCGCAACTCCCGAACAGGCCGCCGAAGAGGCGCGCCGCATCTACTTCGATCCCGCGATTGCAGCGGCAGACGTATTCTCTGCCTCCCGCGCGGTTTCGCCCATCACACAGATTGCAGCGGAGTAACGATGATGAGCCTTCCCGTAGACTACCATGATCTTGACCACGCTGAGATTGGACGCCTCGCGCAAGAGGTGCAGCAATCCATGGTGATCGCCGAGTTCGCCCGCAAGAACGGCGACAAGGCGAACCACCATGGCGCAACAGCCGCAGGCATTTCGGCCTTTCTTCGCATGGCCGACGAACTCAACCACGATGTGCAGGAGATGGCCCGATGAACCGCCATGTCCCTATCATCGACTTGGCGCGCCGCGAGGCTGCGCCCACCCCGGCGGACCCTCAGTCCCACCCACACTCACGCGGACCCCGCCGGGGGCCAGTTTCACACGAATGGAGCAAGGGGCCTTGGAAGCACAAGCCCCAGCCCATTGAGCCAAACAACCCGTTTCTGGCTCTGACCTTCTGGGTGCTCCTGATCTTCTGCTGCGTCGTGGCGGCCGTATCCATCGGCTACCAGCTTTCGCAGCCTCTCTGAACCTCCCTGAGCCGCGCTTATACCGCCGCGCGGCCAACTCTCCCCCGGCGCATCCTGTCCCATACTCGCGCCGGGGG
>NZ_JSWJ01000034.1:0-10488 GCF_000826845.1 Phaeobacter sp. S60 | reverse complement strand
TCAAAGAAAATCAAAGTTTCTGGTGATTTTCTTATTATACTATATTTTTCAATACCTTACGCCGCACTGTTTCCGTACATCTGCGTCTGATCCCGCCGGATGACCGGATATTTCCCGGCAAGACCAAAGCTGCAACCGGTTTCAGACCCGAGTCAGCGGTGTTTGCGCTCACCCTAATCCGAGTCGGGATCCATCAAAGCCCCTCTGGCGAGTCGAATGGAGGGGCTTTGACGCCGACAGGAGCCGTTGCATCAGCTGCTGGCGAGGTTTCACGCCAGCTTCAGCCGCGCGGCCGATGGCAGGCGGAGCGCCAACAGAAGCAGGATCAGCCCCATGTAGATCAGCGGTTCCAACTGAAACCCCTTTGCCAGCATCACATAGTGCAGCGCTCCGAGAACAGCAGCCGGATAGGTCAGCCGATGCAGGAGACGCCAGCGCGCGCCCAACCGGCGCACCGAGATCCCATTAGAGGTCAGCGCCAAGGGGAGCATCAGCACAAAACCAGCCATACCGATGGTGATATAAGGCCGCTTCAGAATGTCCGCCAGGATCTGGCCCAGAAGCTGCACATCAAGCAACAGCCACACCAGCAGGTGGCAGCTTACATAGAAAACGCACAATAGACCGATGGCCCGGCGAAATCGCATCAGGTTCACTCCAAGCAGGCGGCGCAGCGGCGTAATCGCCAGGGTTGCCACCAGCAACTGCAGAGCCAATTCGCCATATTCATGTTCCAGTGCCTTGATCGGTTCCGCACCAAGCGCACCAGTGAGACCCTGATAGAATAGGACAGCTGCGGGCAGCACCCCGGCCACATAGACCAGCCAGACCGGAACCGCGCGCAATAGGGTGTTGATCCGCTGCATTTAGAAGTTCTCAGCCAGATCCATACCCTGATAGAGCGCGGCCACATCTGCCTCGTAGCCGTTGAACATCAAAGTCGGTTCGCGGCGGGCAAAGAGACCGCCGCCGATACGCCGCTCGCTGGCCTGACTCCACCGGGGATGATCTACCTTGGGGTTCACATTACTGTAGAACCCATATTCGCGCGCGTTCGCCATGTTCCAGCTGGTTTGCGGTTGCTGATCCGTGAGCGTGACGCGGACAATCGACTTGATCGATTTGAACCCGTATTTCCACGGCACCACCAAGCGCAGGGGCGCGCCGTTCTGATTGGGAAGCGGTTTGCCGAAAATCCCGGTGGCCATAATTGTCAGCGGGTGTTGCGCTTCATCCAGACGCAGACCCTCCCGGTAGGGCCAGTCCAGCACCTTATATACTGTGCCGGGCATTTCCGATGGGCGGTAGAGGGTTTCAAACGCCACGTATTTGGCGCCGTCCTGCACGCCGGCCAGATTAAGGAGGTCGGCCAACTCAAACCCCTGCCAGGGCACGACCATTGACCAGGCCTCGACACAGCGGAAGCGATAGATCCGCTCCTCCAGCGTCATCGCCTCCAGAATTTGAGCCATGGAATAACTGCCCGGCCGCTCTACCAGACCGTCAATCTCAACACTCCAGGGCTCCGTCGTCATCTGGCCAGCATAAGCGGCGGGATCCCCCTTACCCGTGCCGAATTCGTAGAAGTTGCAATAGGTCGTGACATCCTCCCAGCTGTTGGGCTCCAGCGCCACCTCCGTAGCGGCCTGCGCCGCAGTGCCACCCAGCCCTGCCAGACCCAGCCCCGCAACACCGCCAAGGCCTGCCATGATCTGACGGCGGTTCAGAAATGCCGAATAGGGCGTGACATCAGCGTCGTTCAGATCGTTCGTCCAGCGGTGAGCCATGCGGGGTCTCCTTTATATCCGTTGATAAGGACCTAAGGCAGCTGGCCGCACAGTCCAAAACATATCCTCTCACGTCTCCGCGATGGCACTGTAACCTGGCATCAACTCATGCATCGGCCGACTGCGCCCATCCTCCTGCATGATCCGAACATGGCGACGACGAAGCTGGCGTGGCTCGCTCACCCCGACGGAATGAGCAATGGTTTCCACCTCGTGGATGATCTCCTTGGCGTAACGGGCAACGCGGGTGGATTTCTCCTCGACCACCAGCCCCTTTTGCAGGCGCTTGTCGTGGGTGGTGATCCCGGTGGGGCAACTGTTGCGATTGCATTTCAGGGCCTGGATACAACCCAGTGAGAACATGAACCCCCGCGCCGAGGTGACGAAATCAGCCCCCGCTGCCAGTGCCCAGGCGATATCGCCCGGATTGACCAGTTTGCCCGAGGCGATCAGGCGGATACGATCCTTCAACCCGTATTCGTCGCGCAGATTGCAGATAAGGGGCAACGCCTCGCGCACCGACATCCCAACCAGATCAATCAGTGGCATCGGGGCGGCGCCGGTCCCGCCCTCGCCGCCATCGACTGTGATGAAATCCGGCGCGCTGTCATCCTTGCGCGCCGCAATATGCAGAAACATCTCGCGCAGGGCGGCCTCGGCCCCGACCACCAGCTTGATCCCCACCGGCTTGCCGGTCACCGCCCGGATGTGGGCAATCATATCCAACAGCTGGTCATAGTTGGCGATCTCGGGGTGCCTGTTCGGCGATATACTGTCCTGACCTTCCCGGATCCCACGGATCTCGGCGATCTGTTGGGAGACTTTGGCCCCTGGCAGAATACCGCCCTTTCCCGGCTTTGCCCCCTGCGCCAGCTTCAGCTCAAACATCCGTACGGCATCATATGAGGCCACCTTGCGCAGGTGATCATCGCTCAGCCCGCCAGTATCATCGCGCACGCCGTATTTTGCGGTGCCGATCTGAAACACGACATCACAGCCGCCTTCCAGGTGATAGGGGCTCAGCCCGCCTTCACCGGTGTTCATCCAGATACCCGCCTCTTTGGCCCCGTGGCTGAGAGCACGCACCGCAGGCGCCGATAGCGCCCCATAGCTCATACCGGAGATGTTGAAGAAGGACGGCGCCATATAGGGCTGGCGGGCAGTCGGCCCGATCAGGCGCGGCTCGCAGCAGGCCTTGTCATCATCCAGCGCGGGAAAGGCCGCATTCACAAAGATCGGCGTGCCGGGCACGTTTAGATTGCGGGTAGAGCCAAAGGCAACCGTGTTGCCCTTCCCCTCCGCTGCACGTCCGACCCATTCCCGTTGCGCACGGTTGAAGGGCATCTCCTCACGGTCCATGGCAAAGAAGTACTGGCGAAAAAACTCACCCAATGTACTGAACAATCCGCGAAACCTGCCGATCACCGGATAGTTGCGCCGCACCGCGTCCTCGGTCTGGATCCGATCCACCACGAACAGCCCCGCCGCGACCAGTGCCAGCGCGCCCAGCGCAAAGACAAAGAGATAGGCGAGGAATTCTATGGCATTTGCCGCGAAACCCATGCAAAAACTCCTATATGATAATGGAACGCGCTGCCCATCGGCCCGCCCCATACCAACTTGGCGTATTCCACGGGACGGGCAAGTCACCTTTGATCACATTGGGAGAGGACCATGACGAAAACCCCCGCAATTCGCACCACAGGTCGCCATATCGGCAGGTATATCTTCACCCTGTCAGGCGCAGTCGCCGTCGTTACAATGACCGGCCTGTCCGCCATGGCAGAGCAATCAGAAGACGCACATATGGTCAGTTATCAGACAAATCTGTCCTTTGATGATGTGACCTTCGGACTGGAGAGTGCCATCACTGACCGTGGTCTGGTGGTTGATCACGTCAGCCACGTCGGAGAGATGCTGGAACGCACCCGCGCAGATGTTGGCTCTGACATAGTGCTGTTTGAACAAGCCGAGGTCTATTCCTTCTGCTCGGCCAGCCTGTCCCGCGATGTGATGGAAGCCAATCCGATGAACATCACTTTCTGCCCCTATGACATCTTCGTCGCGCAACAGCCGGGCAGTGACATCACAACGATCGGCTTTCGCGCCTTTCCCGAGGGGGAGATGCAACTGATCCAGACGTTGCTGAATGACATCGTTCTTGAGGCGATTGAAGAATAGAGCCGCCGAGGCAGGTTTTCCCCGCTGTCTGACGCCGTCGCCTTTGATATGCTAAGGGTACCGAAACGCTGAGCGAGCAGACCCTGTATGAAGTCCATTGTTGTTTCCCTGCTGCTGCTTGCCACGGCGCTGGTTACAGGCTGCGCTCCCCCTACCGGTGAAGGGCCAGATGAGGTCAGCCAGCTGCGTCACGCAATCGAAGCCCTCAGCCCCGATGTAGACCCTGCCGAGGCCGCGCGCGCGGCGCAAATCGCCTATAGCCATGCAACGGCCCTCGCAGAAGAGTATCAGGTCACGACCTCACCCATCCTGCACAACACCCTCGTCAACAGCGGCGTCCGACAGCGGGGCCTGTGTTATCACTACGCCGAGGACATGCAGGCGCGGCTGCAAAGCGAGGGCTTTCAGAGCCTGACAATTCTGCGGGCCATCGCGGAGCCACGAAACAGCTTTCGCATCGAACACAGCAGCGCCATCATCGCGCCCAAAGGCGCAGATATCTACGGCGGCATTGTTTTGGACCCCTGGCGCTATGGCGGCAAACTCTACTGGTCTGCCACTTCCGATGACCCCCGCTATGACTGGGAACCGCGCTTGACGGTTTTACGCCGCAGGGGCGCGACGCGCGTGCTGGCCAGCAACTGAGACCCAAGCCTTAGCCAAACTGCAAACGAAAAGGCCCGCCAGATCTGGCGGGCCTCTCTTATTCAATTGCGTCTGCACATGTTTAATGGACGACGGCATCATCGGGACGCGGACGGTCCGTGGTGCCGATCCGGTCCCCGATGATAAGGCCCTCGGCACCGGCGCTCACAGGCACCGTGTCCCCGTCGCGGATTTCTCCGGCCAGCAGCATCTCCGCCAACGGGTTCTGCAACGCCCTCTGGATCACCCGCTTCAGCGGGCGCGCACCGAACACCGGGTCATAGCCCTCATCGGCAAGCCAGGTTTTTGCACCGTCGTCCAGTTCCAGCCTGATCTTGCGCCCGATGAGGCGCTTTTCAAGCCGGGCCAGCTGTAGCGTGACAATCCCATCCATATCCTTGCGACCGAGCCGATCAAAAATGATCGTCTCATCCAGCCGGTTCAGGAACTCGGGACGGAAATGGGCACGCACCGCGTCCATCACGTCCCGTTTGGCGTCAGCGGCATCGGCCCCATCCGGCAGCTGGCTCAGCGCCTGCGCGCCAAGGTTCGACGTCAGGATAATCAGCGTCTGCTTGAAATCCACGGTCCGACCCTGCCCATCGGTGAGCATCCCGTCATCCAAGACCTGCAACAACACGTTGAAGACATCCGGATGCGCCTTTTCCACCTCATCAAAGAGAACCACCTGATAAGGTTTCCGCCGCACCGCTTCGGTCAGCACGCCGCCCTCATCATAGCCGACATAGCCCGGAGGCGCGCCGATCAGACGAGCAACCGCGTGTTTCTCCATGAACTCCGACATGTCGACACGCACCATGGCGCTGTCATCGTCAAACAGGAAATCGGCGACGGCTTTGGTCAGCTCAGTCTTACCAACACCGGTCGGGCCGAGGAACAGGAACGACCCAAGGGGGCGGTTCTCATCATTCAGGCCTGCGCGGGCCCGGCGCACGGCGTTGGACACAGCGGTCACAGCTGCGTCCTGACCAATCACCCGACCGTGCAGATCGGCCTCCATCCGCAGCAGTTTCTCGCGCTCCCCTTCCAGCATCTTGGAGGTGGGAATACCGGTCCAGCGTTCGACCACGCCCGCGATCTGCTCGGGACGTACGGCCTCTTCGACCATCAACCCGTTGCGTTCAGAGGCTTCCGCCTCACTCAGTTGTTTTTCCAACCCGGGGATGACGCCATAAGACAGCTCCCCCGCACGGGCAAGGTTGCCCTCCCGCTTGGCCGCATCCAGATCGGCGCGGGCGCGGTCCAGCTGTTCCTTCAACCCACGGGCAGAGGCCAGCTTGTCCCGTTCGGACTGCCACTGCGCGGTCATTTCCGCCGACTTTTCCTGCAGCTCCGCCAGTTCTTTCTGCAGCGTCTCCAACCGGTCCTTGGAGGCCGCATCATCCTCAAGCTTCAGCGCCTCTTCCTCGATCTGCATCTGGAGGATCTGCCGGTCGAGCGCATCCAGCTCTTCGGGTTTGCTGTCAACCTGCATCCGCAGGCGTGCGGCGGCCTCGTCCACGAGGTCAATCGCCTTGTCCGGCAGGAACCGATCAGTGATGTAGCGATGGGAAAGCGTCGCCGCAGACACCAGTGCCGCATCCGCAATACGGACACCGTGGTGCAATTCGTACTTCTCCTTGATGCCGCGCAAGATCGAAATGGTGTCTTCAACCGTCGGCTCAGTCACCATCACAGGCTGGAACCGGCGCGCCAAAGCAGCGTCTTTTTCGACATATTTGCGGTATTCGTCCAGCGTCGTGGCGCCAATGCAATGCAGCTCCCCCCGTGCAAGCGCAGGCTTGATCAGGTTCGCCGCATCCATCGCGCCATCCGATTTCCCGGCACCGACCAGCGTGTGCATCTCATCGATGAACAGAATAATCTCGCCAGCGGCCTCTGTCACTTCGGTCAGAACCGCTTTCAGACGTTCCTCGAATTCTCCGCGATATTTGGCGCCGGCAATCAGCGCACCCATATCGAGCGAGAGCAGCTGCTTGTCACGCAAGGATTCAGGCACATCGCCATTGACGATACGCAGCGCCATACCCTCGGCGATTGCAGTTTTACCAACCCCAGGCTCGCCAATAAGAACCGGATTATTCTTGGTCCGGCGGCTCAGCACCTGCATCGCGCGGCGAATTTCCTCGTCCCGGCCGATGATCGGATCGATCTTGCCGTCCCGCACCGCCTCCGTCAGATCGCGGGCGTATTTCTTCAGCGCGTCATAACCGTCCTCGGCGCTGGCACTATCCGCCTTGCGCCCTTTGCGGATATCGTTCACCGCCTCGTTCAGCGCCTGCGCGGTGACATTCCCAGCCGCCAGCGCATCCTTGGCCTTGGATTTGACCATACATAGCGCCATCAGCAGCCGCTCTACCGGCACAAAACTATCACCGGCCTTCTCAGCAATCTTCGCTGCCTCGTCCAGCACCTTGGCGGTCTGACCATCCAGATAGATATCTGCAGAATTGCCCTGAACCTTGGGCAGTTTGGACACCGCCAGCTCCAGCGCCTGAACCACCTGGTCCGGGGTTCCACCCGCGCGGGTGATCAGATTGCTGGCCAATCCTTGGTCGTCGTCCATCAGCGCCTTCAGCAGATGCTCAGGCATCAGCCGTTGGTGATCTTCCCGACGCGCAATCGTCTGGGCCGCCTGTACAAAACCACGTGCCCGTTCAGTGAACTTGTTCAAGTCCATCTTGCTCTCCTTATATAAGCGCCCCGTTTTGATGGTGACGCCCGCTTTGCGGCACGTCACGGTCAGGGCCTTCACGTTCAATGTGGGAGATCTTACTGTCTCTTCAAGGTCAGTCTGCGGCAAATATGTCACCAAATCCCTGACCCAGATCAAGAGTTTGGCCCGCCTGCACTTCTGCCAGAACACATATGGATCATGGCCACCCCGCCTGCCCGGCTGTTTTCCCCTTTCCCAACGGCAGCCCCGCCACTAAAAGCAGCGCAATTCCTAGACTGCCTGCACGTCCACACCGCCCGCAATGGCGCCCCCAAAGACGAGGAACCTCCATGTCCGCATCTTCCACCGCCAACCCCAGCCCAAAATCCACTGCCGACGACCGCCTGATCGTTGCCATGGACGTTCCCAACGCAATCGCCGGCCTGCAGCTGGCCGACACGCTTGGCGATGCGGTGTCGTTCTACAAGATCGGCCTGGGCATGCTGACCGGCGGCGGGCTGGCCCTCGCCAATGAACTGAAGCAGGAACGCGGCAAGCGCATCTTCCTTGACATGAAACTCTTCGACATCAGCGCAACGGTTGAGGCGGCTGTCCGCGGCCTGGCGCAGTTTGACCTCGATTTCCTGACCGTCCACGGCGACCCCCATGTCGTGCGCGCCGCCAAGGAAGGGGCCGCTGGCACCAACCTCAAGATCCTTGGCGTGACCATCCTCACCTCTCTGGACCGCGCTGATCTGGACGAGGCGCTGATCAAATCCGGTGAAATCTCTGATCTGGTACAGGAGCGCGCGGGCCTTGCGCTCACCGCCGGAGCCGATGGCGTAATTGCCAGCCCGCAGGAGGCCGCCCTGATCCGCGCCCTGCCCGAAGCGTCAGGCAAACTCATCGTCACCCCAGGCGTGCGTCCCGCCGGAGCCGCGTTGGGAGACCAGAAACGCGTGGCCACCCCCGCCAGCGCGCTGGAGTCAGGTGCCGACCATATCGTGGTGGGCCGTCCAATCTGGGCTGCAGAGGCACCACGCAGCGCAGCCGAAGATATTCTGACCGGCCTGCCACGCTGACGTTCAATCTGGCAGCCAGCCGACCTCGATCCAGTTGCACTTATTCAACACCCCAAACCCGCCAGCGCAGATCGCCTTGGCGGGTTTTTCTTTCGCGACGGTCAGATTGACCGCTCCAGCATGGTCGCTGTCGTGAAGTGCCCAAACATTAGGCAGAAATAAAACATTTGACTGCACCTTACATAGGCGGGCCGCAACCCGCTTCCGCGCGACATTTACCTAAGGTCAAGTGTGGGGATTATAACAGATTTTCGTGCCATCGCGTCCCCCAATGCGCCTTTTTGTCCTGTGCCCACAAAAGCACACAGGCAGAGGTGGAATTACATAATCCTGCGCAACAGGCTATGACGAGAGGCCAAAATGACCGACCCTGTGGGAGAGACACTCCCCTGACGGCCTTGCTCTTCCTGAGGTTCGTCACCTCCCCCGCTACAGCAGCGGGGGTTCTTTCTTTCAGGCCCTGCCCCCGTCAACCGAACAGCAGTCGCGCGCAAATTCATGCGGTGATACTGTCACGCTGCGATAAATAAGCCTGCAGATAACCGGCGAAATGTGGCACCGCCAGATCATGCGCGATGTACCATTCGGGCGGGACCAAGGCCCAGCTCTGCCCTTCATCCCCTAACTGGATGTCTCGCTTTCTCACGGCAGGGAGATGTGCCGCGAAAAACCAGACCACACCGTTGGGCCGCGCATAGCTGCGCCGCCAAACCAGATCCGCCTCCTGTACGAGCAACCCGACCTCCTCCTTGGTTTCGCGCAGGGCACAGGTTTCCGGTGTTTCCGCGCCTTCACGACCGCCCCCCCGGAAAGTCCCAGTGGCCGGGATAGGGGATGTGCGGATAGGCGTCACGCTCAATGACCAACAGCCTGTCACCGATGAAAAGCGCAAGCTTGGCTCCGTTGAATGTCATTCCTGCTCTCACCATGTCAGGTCATCTAAAGACAATTTCCGTGGCAGAGGCTACTCTAAGCCCCCCTGCCGCACCATGAGATTCCCTCATCCAACCTTTCCCGGTTTTTGCCCCCATGTCCGACCAGCACCCCATAACGTCTGATCTGACCATTTCCGAGGGTCCGGCCGGCGGCGGCCAAAACCTGCAGGTGCTTTGCCGGGAGTGCCTGTCCCATGGCGTGCTGAAACCCAAAAATGGCAAAACACCAAACCCGAAGCGCTGCCCAAGCTGCCAAAGTCCGCGTATTAAAGCACATTCTGAGCTGTTCTCGCTCTCGATTGCACATATGGACTGTGATGCGTTCTATGCCAGCGTTGAAAAACGCGACAATCCAGATCTCGCCGACAAACCGGTGGTGATCGGTGGTGGGCGGCGGGGCGTGGTCTCCACCGCCTGCTATGTTGCGCGCATTCGGGGTGTCCGCTCCGCGATGCCCATGTTTCAGGCGCTGAAGCTCTGCCCGGATGCGGTGGTGATCAAGCCTCGTATGAACGTCTATGTCGATGTCAGCCGCCAGATCCGCGCCATGATGGATGAGCTGACCCCGGATGTTGAACCCTTGTCTCTGGATGAGGCGTTCATGGATCTGTCGGGCACCCAACGTCTGCATGGCGCGCCGCCTGCGGTGATGCTCGCACGGCTGGTCAAACGCATGAAGGATGAGCTGGGTGTGACCGGATCCATTGGGCTGTCGCACAATAAATTCCTGGCCAAGGTGGCCTCCGATCTGGACAAACCGCGCGGATTTTCGGTGATTGGCGCGGCTGAAACCTCGGAATTTCTGAAGGATAAACCGGTGCGCCTGATCTGGGGCATTGGTCCCGCCGCGCAGGCCTCACTCGACAAGGCCGGGATTCGCAGCTTTTCCGACCTTCTCAGGTGGGAGCGGACCGACCTAAATGCCCGCTTCGGTTCGATGGGAGAGCGGCTTTGGCATCTCGCGCGTGGCCAGGACCGGCGCCGCGTCTCCTCCAATGCGCCCATCAAATCCATCTCAAATGAGACCACCTTCTTTGAAGATACAGCCAGTCTTGAGGTGCTTGACGGCCATTTATGGCGGTTGGCAGAGAAGGTTTCCGACCGTGCCAAGGCGCGGCAACTGGCCGGACGCGTGGTGACGCTGAAGCTGAAACGCGCAAATCACAGCAGCCTCACCCGGA
>NZ_JSWJ01000033.1:0-12303 GCF_000826845.1 Phaeobacter sp. S60 | reverse complement strand
ACCTCAAGCTCCGACACGGTTGTTATGGGGGCTTGAAGATACCGCCGGATAGTTGGAGGCTTGGCGCAGAGACTACAACGAAGAACGACCGCACAGCGCAATCGCGAACAAAGTCCCAGCATCGCTGATGAAATTACCAGACGCATCCAGCCCGTCTGTGTGATCAATGTGCAGAAAATCTAGCCTTAAACGGGGATACCTTGGGGCGCACAGCAGGCAGGTCAATACATCTAAGCGCGCTCTCTGAATTTTTCCGGGCACCTTCAATTTTTATGTGTGTTCTGCATAGGCCATGAGAAACAGGCATTATGCAAATAGATAACATTAACCTAATAGAATGACTGAGATATCCGGCTAAATCACCGCATCATTTGTGAGTGTTCCTGCCCTGAAAAACCGAAACCAGCCGCTGAACCTATAAGCTGCTGGCTGGCTGTATTTTTATAGAAAATGGCCATGAGCACAACGTCACTAGGGATGTGTAACACATGAGACAAGTCTATATAAATGGCGCATATATGCCTGAAACAAAAGCAAAAATTTCTGTTTTTGATCGCGGTTTTTTGTTCGGCGATGCGGTTTATGAAGTGACCTATGTCATTGACCGCAAGCTTGTTGATTATCAGGGCCACATGACGCGGTTACGCCGTTCCCTTGGTGAAATCGACATGAGCTTGGCGATGACCGATGCTGATTTACTGGCGGCACACCGCGAACTGGTCAAACTGAACGATATTGACGAAGGTTTGGTTTATCTGGAAGTCACACGCGGCGCGGCCGATCGCGATTTTATATTCCCGGATGCCTCCGTGCCCAATACGGTGGTGTTGTTCACCCAGAAAAAATCTCTGATGGACGCACCCGCTGCGACGCGCGGGCTGAACGTTTTGACCGTCGAGGATCAACGCTGGGAGCGCTGCGATATCAAAACTGTACAACTTTTGTACCCGTCGTTGGCCAAGACGCGCGGCAAGGCCCAAGGGGCTGACGATGTATGGTTTCAACGCGACGGTTATGTGACTGAAGGCTCATCCAACAACGCCTATATCGTCTCTGCCGAAGGTAAAATAATCACTCATGAGACGAACAATGACATCCTGCACGGCATTACCCGCAAGGCTGTTATGGACACCCTGGCGGATCTGGGCCTAGACTTTGAGGAACGCCCTTTTCTGGTCACCGAAGCGTTGGAGGCCGCGGAGGCATTTTCGACATCCTCCTCGGGTCTTGTCACGCCGGTTGTCAGCATCGATGGCAAACAGATCGGCGATGCAAAGCCCGGTCCGGTCAGCAAGCAGCTGCGACAGAAATACATTGAGGGTATCCGGAGGCGCGCAATTTAGCACAGATCGTGCGGCAACAAGACGGGCAGAGGCCCTGTTCATTTTATTCAAGACAAAGGGAAATGAGATGAAGATACTTATTGTGGCGGATATTGAAGGTGTTGCTGGCGTCAACGCGGGCCTTCAGGGCACGCCGGGAAATGCCGAATATGAGCGGGCACGCCGCCTGATGACGAATGAAGCAAGTGCTGCCATCCGTGGAGCCATCGCAGGCGGGGCCACGACGGTGACCGTTGCGGATTCACACGGGCCGATGCGCAATATCATCGCCGAAGATCTGGACCCGCGGGCACGGTTGATCGCGGGCAAGCCAAGGCCACTGACCATGGTCGATGGCGTGACACCAGACCACGCAGGGGTCATTCTCATTGGCCACCACGCGGCTGCAGATGACTATGGGGTGTTGTCGCATACCATCAGCGGGGCCGCGTTTCACAGGATTGAGGTCAATGGTATCTTGGCCGGCGAGCCCACGCTTTTTGGCGGTTATGCGGCTGAAATCGGCGTGCCTTTGCTGGCTGTCAGTGGCGATGACCGCCTTGAGCAGCATGTGAAACAGCAGTTCCCAGAGGCGGCGACAATCACCGTTAAAACCTGCATCGGCGCAGCGGCCTCTGACAGTCTGTCACCGGATGCGTCCTGCCGTTTGATCGAGGCCGAGGTCAGTAAAGCTATCAATGCGTCACCGGCTGCGAAACCGGTGGCACCCTGCCAAGCCCCATTCATCGTAGACGTTCAGCTGATGCATCAAATGCAGGCCGATGCCGCCGTCCTACTGCCGTCTATCACCCGCACCGGACCGCGCGACATTCGGTTCACCGTCCAGTCGCACAAAGATATTATTGGAACGCTGGCTGCTCTGGCGCTGATGTCTTCGGCTGTTATGGCCTAAGGTGCTTTGCGTCAAATCTGACCGGTTTGGCTGAGAGCATCCCAGACTTTGGCAACAAGCGGGCGGGTTCCGCTGTGGGTACGGTAGATATGAACACTAAGTGGCGTTGACCAGGCCTCACCACCAACAACACGCAATTGCCCTTGGCTAATTTCACTGCGCGCGCAGCTTTCTGGCACAAGGGCAAGGGCGCCGGTTTCCATCGCCATGTATTTCAAAACCTCCGAGGTCGGGCTTTCATTCAAGCGCGTAAAACCGACCTTCGCGGCGGCATTTTGTTCAAACACAAGCTTCTCGACCTCGGCAAAATATCCATCGCTGGAGTAGCCCATATAGGGAATTGAGACTCCATCGCCACGGCTCGGATCATAAAGAGCCTGACCGTTTTTCGGATCAACCCCCGAAACGAGCACCATGGGGTCGCTGGCAAGCGTGAATTGGTCAAACTGACGAGTTTCAAACAGGATCGGTACATCTGCATGGGCGTATTGTAGCACCAGATCAATTTCGCCCTGCACCAGCTGATCAACCATATCGTGAAAGTTCCGCGTAACAACATGGGTCGTCAAACGCCCGGTTTCGGCCTCTAGGGACCGCAGCCATTGGGGGATGAAATGGAAGTTAAGTGTCGAGGCCGCAGCGATATGCAAGTCCGAGCGCCGGTTTAAAAGCGTTTCCCGAAACAAAGCCCGCGACTGATTAAGTTCATCAAGAATGTTTTCGGCACTTTGACGAAATATTTGGCCAGCGGGCGTCAGCGCCGCCGGATAAGTGCGCCGGTCAAAAAGCGCAACACCCAACCAATTTTCCAAGGCACGAATGCGACGACTGAACGCAGGTTGGGTCACGTTTCGCTCTTGCGAAGAACGGGAAAAGCTTCCGGTCTTGGTGAGCGACAGAAAGTCTTCGAGCCATTTGGTGTCCATAACGAAGCCATTTTTTTTGCAATATTGATAAGCTAACCATGCGCCCAATCTCATGACAAGCGAAGTTATGCAGATATCGCATAGGGGCTTGGCCTCTAGGTTCCGGGGGTTATGCGGTTTCGGAATAGGGTATTCCAAAAAGGCTTTTGCTATGGTGCAAAATGCGCCCTATCCAAAAAAAAGCGTTTTGAATAGAGGCCATAATAAAATGGCCCTGTAAGACGCCCAGAAGGGACTGACCGGCGCTTCCTGCATCGTGATCGTCTCTCGGGGAGGAAGACATGTCGAACGAAAGCGAATTGGGCGCGCAAGATTTGTTGCTCAATATCAAGGACTTGAAGGTCTCATTTGCCAATGGCACGGTTCAGGCGGTGCGCGGCATAGATCTGAATGTTGCCCCCGGAGAGACAGTCGCCGTCGTTGGTGAATCCGGTTCTGGTAAATCAGTGACGGCCTTATCATTGATGCGGTTGGTCGAGTTTGGCGGCGGATCTATTGATAGCGGCGAAATCCTGTTTCGACAGCGCAATAATGAGATCTGTGATATCGCGGCCCTTGGCGATTCTGCGGCCCGCGAGATGCGCGGCAATGACATTGCGATGATTTTTCAAGAACCGATGACCTCGCTTAATCCAGTGTTTCGGATTGGCGATCAGATTGTCGAGGCCATCGTTACCCACCAAAAGCATTCAGTTGCCGATGCCCGTGCAATAGCGCTTGAGATGCTTGAAACGGTGCGTATTCCTGACGCCGCAAGCATCATGGCCCGCTACCCTCATCAGTTGTCTGGGGGCATGCGCCAACGTGTTATGATTGCGCTGGCGCTGTCCTGCAGGCCTCAACTTTTGATCGCGGATGAACCAACTACGGCCCTCGATGTGACTATCCAAGCCCAGATTTTACGCCTGATACGTGAGTTGCAAGACAGGACCGGCATGGCCGTTCTATTCATCACCCATGACATGGGGGTGGTCGCCGAAGTGGCCGACAGGGTCGTTGTTATGTACCACGGTGAAAAGGTCGAAGAGGGGGCGGTGGAGGATGTATTCTCTGCGCCCCAGCACCCCTATACCAAAGCACTGTTGACGGCGGTGCCACGGCTGGGCGCGATGAACGGAACCGACCATCCGGCACCGTTTTCTAAAGTATCCACCACGGAAACGGAGCCTGCAGAAAGCAAGGCGATTGCGGTCCCAGTCGTGGACTATGATGCCGAGCCCGTGCTGTCGGTGCGGGGTTTGACGACCCGCTTCGACCTTCCTGAGGGCCTATTGGGGCGGGTCCGCAAACGCGTCCATGCGGTGGAAAAGCTCGACCTTGACATCTGGCCAAGTGAAACGCTGGGCATCGTCGGTGAATCTGGCTGCGGTAAATCCACAACCGGACGCTCGCTGCTGCGTCTCGTGAACTCTCATTTCGATGAAATGCGGTTCGACGGCCAGGTCATAAATGACTTTGACAAAGAATCCCTCATGCGATTGCGGCGTGAAATCCAGTTCATCTTTCAGGACCCTTATGCGTCGTTGAACCCGCGCTTGACGGTTGGGTTTTCGATTTGCGAACCCATGCTTTTGCACAAGTTGGAGACCCGCAAGAATGCCTTTGATCGTGCGGTTTGGCTGTTGGAGCAAGTCGGGCTTAGTGCCGACCACGCCCGCCGATATCCACATGCGTTTTCGGGTGGCCAGCGCCAACGGGTCGCCATCGCCCGCGCCCTATCAACCAACCCAAAACTGATCATCGCCGACGAAGCGGTGTCGGCGCTGGATGTATCGATACAGGCACAGGTCATTAACCTGATGATGGAACTCCAGCAGAAATTTGGGCTGTCATATCTGTTTATCAGTCACGACATGGCGGTGGTTGAACGTATCTCACACCGGGTCGGCGTTATGTTTCTGGGTCAAATCGTTGAGCGCGGAACACGGCGGCAGGTGTTTGAGAACCCCAAACACAGCTACACGCAGCGCTTGATGGCTGCCGCGCCGATACCCGACCCTATGCAACGCAACAAAGACCGCGCGCAGATCACTGGGGAAATCCCAAGCCCGATCCGCGGCATCAATAATCCTCCACATATTCTGACCTATCGTGATCTTGGCCAAGGACATCAGGTTGCGCTGGAATAAGAGGCAGGGTCGGCGCCGCTAACATAATCACCCGCACAAAAATTCGACCACACAACAGCAAGGAGAGAGAAGATGAAGTTTTTTAAAAGCATGACCTTGGGTGCCACGATGGCACTTACGGTGTTGCCGCTTTTGGCAACGCAGGCGAATGCCGAAACGTTGACCATCACCATAGATTCAACATTGGAGACGCTTGATCCGCACAACAGCACCGCAAACGCCGTCGCGTCTATTTCGAATGGCGTCATGCAGCGCCTGATCGGCTTTGACAAAGACATGAAGATGGTGCCGATGTTGGCCGAAAGCTGGACCGTCAACGATAACGCCACGGTTTTCACATTCAAACTGCGTCAAGGTGTGACATTCCACGATGGCACCGCCTTTGATGCCGCCGCAGCGAAGGTCAATATTGATCGTTTGGCCGACCAGTCCAACAACCTCAAGCGTAACTCGATGATGCGCGTTGTCGCAAAAACAGAGGTGGTGGATGAAAACACCTTTCGCCTGACCTTGAAAGAGCCGTTTGGCGCTATGCTGGCCACGCTCGCGCACCCCTCAATCGTTATGCATTCACCAAAATCGCTGGCCGAAGACGGCGGCGATGTGAGTAAACACCCCGTCGGCACCGGCCCCTTTGTTTTCAATGAATGGGTGCCGGGCGAGCGTTACTCGGTGGTGGCAAATCCCAACTATTGGGAAGCTGGTCTGCCCAAAGTTGACGGGGTGAACTTTCTGACAGTCAAGGAAACCGCCACCTCAATCGCCATGCTAAAAGCCGATGAGGCGCAATTCGTCTTTCCATTGCCGCCAGAATTGTTCGAAACGGTTGAAGCGGATGAACAATTCGACATTCTTGAAGTGCCAGGCATCACAGTGCGCACAGCGTCGATGAACATGGCGATGAAGCCGTTTCAGGATCCGCGGGTCCGCGAAGCCTTTAATTTGGCCGTTGATAAGAACGCCTTTATTCAGGTGGTATTTGCCGGACACGGTGTTGTGCCTACGTCGCCTATTGCGGCCAATACCGCATATTATTCGGCACAAGAAGCATACCCCTTTGACCTTGAAAAGGCGAAGGCGTTGATGGCAGAGGCTGGTTATGCGGACGGTTTCTCGATCGAAGCTGCGGGGCGCAACTCCTCGGATGAAACCCGTACCCTGCAATTTTTGCAGCAACAGCTTGGGCAGATCAACGTCAAGGTAAAGATCAACCCAATGGAAGCCGCGGCGCGTTCGGCGCGCTTCTTTGGCAATGACGTCACCGGAGAAACCGCTACTTTTGGTTTGGCTCTGGGCGGTTGGTCGCCCTCAACCGGTGATGCAGACTGGCATCTGCGTCCGGTTTATTCGACCGAAGGCATCATTCCCAACATCTATAACATGGCCTTCTATTCGAACCCAAAGGTTGACGCCTTTATCGCCAGTGGCCTGAACTCGGCAGATGATGATGTGCGCGCGGCGGCCTATGCTGGTGCACAAAAACTGATCTGGGAGGATCGGCCAGTGATTTGGCTGGCGGCTGAAAACAAATTGGCCGGTGCGCGGGCCGATCTGTCCGGCGTCTTTCCGATGCCCGATGGCACGTTCGCCTATGCCAACGCAGGTTTTGAATAAGATCTGATAAACCTGCGCCCCGGCGGCGAAGTGTCGCCGGGCCGTATCTATCAATCCGCTGGAGAAGAAAATGCATCTGTACCTGATCCGCCGGCTTCTGGCCATGTTGCCAGTTCTCTGGATGATCTCGATTTTTGTCTTCCTGTTCGTTCACGCGATACCGGGCGATCCGGCGCGCATGATCGCGGGTGAGCAGGCGACAATGGCAGATGTCGAGGCGGTGCGCCGCGCGCTAAAGCTCGACGAGCCTTTGTTGATACAATATTTCACCTTTGTGAAAAACACGGTCACACTGGACCTTGGAAATTCGCTGCGCACTGGCGAGTCAGTCTATGACATGCTTGCACGCGCGGCTGGGCCGACGTTTTTGTTGGCCATTTGCGCCTTGGGGTGGTCTGTTATTTTTGGCCTGTTTGTCGGTGTGATATCCGCCGTCCACTCTGGTAAAGCCGCCGACCACATCGGAATGATTGCCGCCGTTTCGGGCATTTCCATGCCCAACTTTTGGCTTGGACTTCTGCTTATGCAATTCTTTTCGCTTAAACTTGGTTGGGCCGGCACTTCGGGATTTAACAGCGCCAGCGACCTTATTCTTCCCTCACTCACGCTTGGTTCTGGAGTTGCCGCCGTGATGGCCCGCTTCACCCGCTCGGCGGTGATTGAAGTGGTCCGCGAGGATTATATCCGCACGGCCCGCGCCAAGGGTCTGGTTGAACGCATCGTGATCTGGAAACACGCGCTCAGAAATGCGCTGATCCCGGTTGTCACGATGATCGGCCTGCAATTTGGCTTCCTCATTGGTGGTTCGATCGTTGTTGAGCGCGTGTTTCGCTGGCCTGGTCTTGGCTCTGTTTTGGTCGAGGCGATACAATTTCGGGATTTCGCGGTCATTCAAGCGGAGCTGATGTTGTTCTCGTTGCAGTTCCTGCTGATTAACCTGCTCGTCGACATTCTCTATGGCTTCATCAATCCCGCTATTCGCTACAAATAGGCAGAACCAATGACAACTCTCACCAATGACACTGCACAGAATGCTCTCGTAAAAGACACCAAGATGCGCTCACCGCTGTCAGAGTTCTGGCGACGCCTAAAGGCGCGACGCTTGGCGCTTTTTGCCGGTGGGCTGCTTGGATTGCTGTTCGTGTTCGCCTTTGCCGCCCCGATTTTTCTGCCCTTCACACCGGATGCTTTCGATTACGCCAATACCTTGAAAGAGCCGAGCTTTTTGCATTGGGCAGGGACCGATGAATTTGGGCGCGACGTTCTTGCCCGCCTGATGTTTGGTGCCAAACTGTCGTTGTTGATCGGTAGCTCGTCGGTCACGATCGGCGCCGTGATCGGTGTGACATTTGGGCTGTTCGCCGGGTATTACGGGGGCTGGATTGATGCGGTGACGATGCGGATCGCGGATGTATTGTTTGCCTTTCCGGGCATTCTGCTGGCCATTGGCATCATCGCTATTCTTGGGCCTGGCATACTGAATGTCATTATCGCGGTCGCGATATTTTCAGTGCCTGCATTTGCCCGGATTGTTCGAGGTGGCACGTTGGGGCTAAAAGAAAGCACCTATGTTGAAGCGGCCCGCGCAGCCGGAGCACCTGACCGTATCATCATGTTTCGGCATATCCTGCCGGGCATACTGGGGGCGGTGATTGTCTATTTTACCATGCGGGTAGGCACCTCAATTCTGACGGCAGCATCGCTCAGTTTTATCGGCCTTGGGGTTGAACCGTCGGTGCCCGAATGGGGCGCGATGCTTTCGGCAGGGCGCGAATATCTTATGGCAGGTAAATGGCATCTGACCTTTTTCCCAGGGTTCGCGATTTTTCTGACCGTAATGTGTTTTAATGTTTTTGGCGACGGGTTACGTGACGCGTTAGACCCAAAGCTTGACGAAACGAAATAAGGGTCATCGAAGTGCGTATCAAAGAAGCTGATGCTTGGTGGGCTTTGCCAACCGGCCAAAGAAATTCAATTGCAGATGTTCCGGGCGTTCGCGTCGGCCATGCGACGGTAGTTGAAGGCGGTGCCCGAACCGGGGTCACAGCAATTTTGCCGCATTCCGGCAATCTTTTTACCGACAAAGTTCCGGCTGGTTCTGCGGTGATTAACGGGTTTGGCAAAAGTGTCGGCCTGATGCAACAGGTGGAACTGGGGCAGATTGAAACCCCAATATTGCTGACCAACACATTCGGTGTTCCGGCCTGCGCCACCACCCTGATCCGTGCCGCGATCAAGGCCAACCCAACAATAGGTCGCGATGCCGCAACGGTGAATCCGCTGGTCTTTGAATGCAACGATGGCACAGTCAACGACATCCAGACGCTGTCTGTCACTGAGGAAACCGCCACACAGGCCATCGCCGCCGCTTCAGAAGAATTTGCCCAAGGCACCGTTGGTGCCGGCACCGGAATGCGCACATTCGCAATGGCCGGCGGGGTTGGAACCGCCTCGCGCATAGTCACTCTTTCATCCGCAACATCCTACAATGTTGGCGTGTTTGTCCTGTCGAATTTCGGCCAACCCGGCGAGATGCGGATCTTTGGTCAGCGGCTTGATCCGGTGCCGCGCCAGCCAGCCCCGCCGCCCGTACAGGAACGTGGCTCAATCATCATTATCATTGCAACCGACGCACCGTTTGAAACCCGCCAACTGGCCCGACTGGCCCGTCGCGGGGCTCCCGCGCTTGGACGTCTGGGCAGCTTTGTCGGCCATGGCAGCGGCGATGTGGCGCTTGCGTTTACCACCGCCCACACCGTTGCGGAGGCCGATGAGGAACAGAGCATTGTGCCAAGGTTATCGGAAACTGTGATCAACCCGTTTTTCCACGCGGCGGTTGAAGCAACCGAAGAGGCGATATTGAATGCCATGCTCCATGCCGAGAGCCACACGGGGTATGACGGAGGCCGACTTCCGACATTGCGAGAACGCATGGATGCTGCCGGAATGGATTTTGCTTTTGGAAACGTAGATGACTAAGAAAAACAGGAGTGAGTATAATGAGCGAAGGTTGGGCTTTGGCGCTGCATGGCGGTGCTGGTACGATGAACCGCAAAGATATGACACCCGAGAAAGAGGCCACATATCATGCCGCCCTGCGTGAATGCGCGGCGGCTGGCAGTGCCATCCTCGCTGCCGGTGGCGCGGCGCAAGATGCGGTTGAGGCCGCGGTGCGCGCGCTTGAGGACAATCCATTGTTCAACGCCGGACGTGGGGCGGTGTTGGCATCAGACGGCACGTTCGAGCACGATGCGGCCATCATGAATGGGGCGGACCGATCGGCAGGTGCTGTGACAGGCACGTCGACGGTTGCCAACCCAATCTCGCTGGCACGGCAGGTCAAGGACCAGACTGATTATGTTGCTTTAAGCGGCCAAGGGGCCGAAAAATTTGCGCGCGAAATGGGGATGCCCGAAATGAGCGCAGATTATTTCGACACACCTTATCGCCGCGAACAATTAGCGCGTGCCAAGGTGGCGCAGAAAGTTGTGTTGGACCATGCGGATGAAACCGAATTTAAGACCGGCACAGTTGGGGCTGTCGCGCGCGATGCGGCGGGCCACCTTGCGGCGGCCACATCGACCGGCGGGATGACCAACAAACGCCCAGGCCGGGTTGGTGACGCGCCGATGTTTGGCGCGGGAACTTGGGCTGATGACCGCAGCTGTGCGGTGTCGGGTACTGGACATGGTGAGTATTTCATTCGCCTTGCCGTGGCGCATGACATCGCTGCCAGAATGCTTTACGCGCACCAATCCCTTGAAGAGGCCACAACGGCTGTCATCATGGGTGATTTGCCAAAGGCTGGCGGCCGAGGGGGTGTTATTGCCATTGCACAAAAGGGTCGACCGGTTACGCCGTTCAATACTTCCGGTATGTACCGCGCGATTGTTTGCCAAAACGCCGAGCCAGAGACGGCCATCTTTGTGGGGGGTGAACAAGGTTAGATTTTTCGCGGATCGCTGCGGAGGACCTGCACGCGGTTTTGCCGCAAAGTCCTCCGCATGTCTTATTTGATCCGTCCTACTATCGGCGTCACTACCGGAATACTGTTGTCCTTTAGGGACGGGATAAGGATAGCAAAAACTCGATACAGCAGGGGTTATTTAAAAACTATAGAGGCACCTAGAATTGAGACATATCAGGGATACGAGGAAACCAAGGCCGCGCGTCTTTGATTTTGCTACAGAGCCGTATTGACATCTCATGTTCCCCAAAGCCGGTGGCCAGTGTCCGTCGTGGGTTTTTTTTGGAACCAATGGCTGCGTAAACTAAGAGAGAGTTTGGCTCATCTGTTTGGTTTGATTATGCGGCGTTCTGGCGGTGATGGGTGGAGCTGCACATCGAGCAGGGAACTGTCCTTGAAATCGAAGATGCGCCGCTTGGGATTGTGACTGGAATCTGCGGGATCCAACGCAACACCCTGGTCTTCACGGGCGAAACCGGTCATGCTGGCACCGTTCCGATGAATGCACGGCAGGATGCCCTCGTTGCGGCCTCCGATTTCATTTCCGAGATCTTTGACACTGCTGGCGGGACTTCGGATTTTCGGGCGACCGTTGGCGACCTGTCGCTTAGGCCAAATGTCGTAAATGCGATCCCGCGACAAGTCGAGCTGACGCTTGAAATCCGGTCGATCCATGATCAAGCGCGTCGGGATTTTGCAGGAACCGCACGGTCCATCGCACAAAAAGCAGCAACAGCGCGGAACGTCGATTTTGTGATGACGCAGACCTATGAACAGCCAGCGGTCCTTTGCGATGCCGACCTGGTTGCGGCGCTCGAAAAATCGGTAAGGCAGCTTGAATTTCCGACACCGCACCTGCCCTCGGGGCCGACCCATGGCGCGTCAGCGATGGCGGATCTCTGCCCGATATCAATGTTGTTTGTCCGCTGTTTGAATGGCGTCAGTCACAGGCCCGAGGAATTTTCCGCCAGCACAGACATGGACGCAGCAATCCCGGCGATTGTGCATTTTCTGGCCACACGCCCGTAATCCGTCAGGGGTTCATACAAAACACCCCCTTACCGGAAAAAGATTTTTCACATTTTACATAATGCGCTTGCTGCATCAGACTGACCCCAACGGCAGACAGGGGGCGTGGTGAAAACACAAGTTGCGATTATTGGCGGGGGGCCGTCAGGGTTGTTGCTGGCACAGCTATTGCAGGCGCGCGGCATCGACAGCGTTGTGTTGGAACACAAGACCCGTGACTACGTTTTGGGCCGCATCCGGGCGGGCGTTCTGGAACAGGGCCTTGTGGGATTGATGGAAGAGGCCGGGTGCGCCGACCGTCTGCACGCCGAAGGTTACGCGCACGAAGGAACGCTGATCTCTTACGGCGATGAAATGTTTCGCATCGATTTTGCCAAACATACTGTCACTGTACCCTAATTAA
>NZ_JSWJ01000032.1:0-8146 GCF_000826845.1 Phaeobacter sp. S60 | reverse complement strand
CCGGTGTTGCGGTCTTTCCACGTCTCAGAAGTGGCGATCCGCAGGTTGCAGACCTTGCCGCCGTTCTGGAAGCTGCGGACTTCGGGATCACGGCCCAAATTTCCGATCAGCTGGACCTTGTTCAAACTTCCTGCCATCTTTCTCCTATCTCCTCTATCTCTACTGTTGTTCTGTAATTGCTGGTTGGTGAGGGTCGTTGTGATGGGCATAGGACGACTAGCCCCAGCGGTTGCTGAGGTTAGTCCCTATGCCCACCGCGATCTTGCTGGCCGGAGCCGGGCCGCCGCTTAGGGCCAGTCTGATTGGGTGACATCCCCCAGACCGTCGAGAGCTACTTTCGGCACGATTGTCACTGTGCCGGGGACCGCGCTTCTCTCTTTCGGACTGCGCTTTGCCTTTGGTCCCGCCCCATGGTAGGCTTCCTCCTATCAGCGCCACCGTCTGTCCTGCGAAGAACGATAACCGACCGCTGATGAGGCCCCGCGTTACGTGCGCGGGGTCACGTTTCGTTACCCCCTCTGACGGTTGACATTTGCTAGGAACGCCCCGCGCTCCTGATCCGTGAACTCCCCCCACATCGCCATGAAAAGGCGCTTGCGGGCGCGCGTCGCGAACGTTGCATTATGAATGCGCTTCAAGGCCGCAGCTGCGTAAATCTCGATTTCCAGAGGTGTCGCTGTGTCCGACCACCAATCAGCCTCAGCCCGCAGGTCCCCAAACATTTCGTAACGCGGAGCACCTGCTCCCACAGTGTCTAGCGCGGCACAAAGCGCCTCACCTATTGCTCTGCGGCCATCCGGTAGGCCCTCAGCGGCATCAAGAGCGGCTTGCAGGGCGCGACAGCATGCGTTCCACTGTGCGGCCTGCTGGGCCTCCTGATCGTCGATGCGGGCATGTGCCGTCATGCTGCACCCCGCTTGCTGCCCTTGCGGAACCGTTTCACCTCACGCTCTGCAAGCGCGTATGCAGCGGTGTCGACCGTTGATCGGATAGGGCTGTCAAACCATCCTCGCGGCAATTTCTGGCCCGGATAGATGCCGGAGAATATGCCGTATGCCCATCGGCGGGCATGTTGTTCACCTTTGGCGCTTCGTTCGCTGGTGAAGGCAAGCGCGCCTTCCCAAACCTTGCGGGGGTCCGACAGACACGCAGCGCGAAGGCCAGCGCGGGGCTGCATGCCAGAGCTGCCAAGGTGGAACTCATGCATTTCACCATCGACGGCATGGACGCCAGATCGCGCAGGCTTTTCCCAACCACATGCGGTGCAGGTGCTACCTCTCAGTGCGCCTGAACACTCAGGGCAAACGACCTTCTCACGCTCTTCCGGGTTGCGCTCACGCGCCTTGCTGTCCCGCTTTTCGGCAGCATCCAGCGGTCCGCAGCCGTTTTCCCAAACATCGTATGTATCAAGGGAGAACCGCTCGACGTTGCCGCTGTGGCAAAGCCAAAGAGCCTTGTCCTTGCCGCTTTCTTTGTGTGATCGCATCACGCGGCCGATTTCTTGCATGTGGCTCGAAAGGCTTTTGCGGTATGGCTTGCAGGAGATTCCGCAGCGCACGTCTGGCACGTCGAAACCCTTGGTCAGAACCCCGCAGGAAATCAGACCGTCGATCTCGCTGTCAGGCTTACGAAATTCCGCGATCTTTGCCGCGCGCTCGTCGTCATCATGGTCAAGGTATGAAACCTGTTGGAAATTGTAGCCAGCCGCGTTGAATGCAGCACACATCTCGCGCCCATGCTCTACGGTCGTACTGAACACGATGGTTTTGACCGGGCCTCCAAAATGCTCGCCGGTTTTCGCGATCCATTCGGAAACCACGTCACCCACAATTTCGATACCGGCGGCGCTGGCGCTGCTGTCGCTGAATTCGCCATAGCTATTCCGGCCAAGCTGGCTGTCGTCGGGAGACCGGGCAACGTAGATCGTTGGTTCGATCAGGTGACCGCCTTCGATCAGCTTGCGCGTGGGGATCACATTGACCACATCATCCCAATGTTGCCCCATGCCCTTTGTGAAAGGCGTGGCAGTCAGGCCGACGACAACAGCTTGCGACTGCTTGGCGATGTATTCCAGTGTCGACCGATATTGAGCATGGCATTCGTCATACACAATCAGGGATGGAGAGCGGGGCAACATGCGCCGTGCCAGCGTCTGAATGCTGCAAACCTGAACGTTCTGATACGGATCATATCGTGGGTTAATACCCTGCAAGATGCCGTGCCGGATGCCGTATTCATCGAGGGTGGCGCTGGTCTGGTTCACCAGCGCCACGCGGTCCACAAGGAACAGGGAATAGGACCCCTTGCGGTCGGCTTCATTCAGCAAGTGAGAGGCCATGACGGTCTTGCCCGCGCCGGTTCCAGCGCAAAGGACTGTTTTCCGCTTACCCTGCCGGATGCAATCACGCAGCCCCTCGATTGCGTCAGACTGGTAATCTCGAAGATTGATTTCCTTGGCTTCGGCTTGGCTCAAAAGGTCAAACATAGGCAATCACCTCATCATAGGCTGCTTCGTTGGCTTCATCTCGGCTTTGCCCGCCGTCGAATTCGCGGATCGCTGCACGCTCCAACCAATCGTCGTACTCGGGCCAAATTTCTCGGATCAGCTCGTCTTTGTGGGCGGAGACCCAAGCGAGCGCCTTGTCAGACAGTCGACCGCGCCGAATGCTGATGCGGTGGCGGTCGCGAGTGACCTCCCCGCCATGCGCTCTGATGCGGTCGAGGATGCTCATAGTTCGATTTCCTGCCCCATGATCCGGGCCAGTTCTTTCTCTGCCTTCTTGCGCTTGTATTCTTCGCGCTTGGTGGCGCTCATAGCCTCGTCTCGCGCGTATTTCGCCGCCTGTAGCTGCTTCTGAATGCGGCTGATCGTTGCGCCCTGATCGCTAGAGGACAGTTCCTTGTTTGCGGCCTTGAGGCGGTCGCGCTCCGCCTCAGCCTTTGCCAGATCATCGCGCAGTTCGGCATTTTCAGCGCGCAGGCCCGCAATCTCGTCTTCCAATCCGTCGCGGGTCAGTTGAGAGAGGCCGTTGCGGTGCGGATCTGGTGATACAGCGCCTTTGGTTTCTTGATCGGCTCTTGATTGGGGGGCGCTGAAATCTGGTGATGTGGCCGTTTCCGCCATGTTTTCTTGGGGTGCAGGGGCGGTGCCGTCTTGATCCGGTTTTGATCCACCGATGTTGGCGGTGTTCTGCTGGTAGGTGGTGCCGTTGCGCTCAACGGTGCGTGAGGTGGCTATCTGTCCATCGTGGACAGATGCACCGCGCATCCCGCCGACAAAAGACGGAGACACGGCGCAGCGCCGCGCGATCTCCCGATCTGACCACTGCGCCCACTCAGGGTCATTCAGTAGCGTCATAACGGCCCGGCGCTTGTCGGCATTTGTGCGGCGCAGGCCATGCTCGGAGTTTGCCGCGCAGGAATGCAGGATTGCATCGCGGCGCGTCCCCTGGCGCACTTCTGTAGGCACCTCGACGCGCCCGACACGGGACCACGCAGCAACCCTATGGAAGCCATCGGCAAGCCAATAGTCCTTGCCGTCATAATAGACGATTGCCGGTGGGAACACGCAGTTCGGATCTGCCATCGCCTCGGCATATTCTGAAACGGTTTCGTCGTTGATTTGCGCGCGCGATTGGGTGCCGCCGTCCGTGCGGATTTGGTCAATACGGATCATGTTTCGATAACCTCAATTCCCATCGCCTGCGCGACAGCGCGGCGAACCTCGTAGTCGCGGGTGATGGCGCCCTTGCTGTCTTCGTAGACCTCAGCCCAGTTCAGACGCTGATCCTCGTAAACGAAATCAACGGTCAGTCTCATCTGGCGACCTGTCCGGGTGCGCAAAGGGCCATTCTTTCCCTCTAGGTCGATGCGGACTTGACGTCGCAGATTGCGGATCTTTCCACCCTTTTCCAAAAGGCGAAGCTGACCCCAGCGACGAGCCTCTTTGAGGCTGTCAAATCGAATGCCATCCACAGTTGTTGCGATTGCGTTGAACTTGTTCATCTCCACCCAGCCTCTATCTTCTCTGTTTTTGCGTCGAATGCTGGGTTGTGCAGATCGTCTGACCACTTCCTCTGTTTGGGGTTCAGGGGTGCTGATAAAGGGGTCAGTCATGCTGCCACCTTGTCCCGCAGGCCCTTATTGTAGAGGCGGATAATGCAGGCTGTTCCGTGGCGGGCGAGCTGCCCCCCCTGCAACTTGACAAGCTGCTTGCAATCATCCCGCAAGCTGTCGAAATCGATATCGGCGAGTATCTTTTCCAGGCGATCAAGGTCGGCCTCGGCATCTACAAGCTTAGCAACCGCCATGCCCGATGCCTCGACTGCGAAAGCTGTCAGGAGATTTGGCTCCTCTGGCTGAGCGTCACGAAGCATTTCAAGCGAGGTGAAAGTAAGACCACGACCGATCATCTTGACCAGCTTTTCGATCTTCCCGACCGCGCGCGTCTGGTGTGGCGCCAACGCAGACCCGGCAGGCACATCTGCGCTTATGCCGAGTTCGTTCATGATTTCCTGGGTAATAACTGCGGCTTCATCGCCTGCAGCCACACGGGCTCGGAATTTGTCAATGCTGGCAACCGCAGTACGGTTCACATTGACCCCAACGAAAGCCACGGCTTGATCAGCGACGTCAGCCTTGAACGCTACAGCCGGAACCAAGGCGGCACCAGCGGCCCATGCCGTGATTGCTCGGTGCTGACCATCGATACAGGCGTAGAGGTTATCGCCGACAGGAACCACGGAAATTGCCCCGAACCTCCGCCAATCGAAGTCCTTCAATGCGCGCTTTATGCGAGACTTGCCACTGGCAGACACGCGGCGTTGATAGGTGCGATCAATCACGATCTGGCTAGGGTGAAGCCAAAGAAGCTCCAGCGCATCAGATGGGTCGTCGCTCTCCGCCTTGCGTTCGAACCCGAGTTCAGACGCTATGTCGCAAATGCGGTCAAATTGATTTTCATCAGTCATTGCCCTGCCCCATATGCTTCTCGGCGTAGCCGCGGGCCCGACGAAGAACCTCAAGAGCCTCGTCAATCTCGCTCACTGCAGCGGCCCAGTCTTTACCGCTGGCCGATTGCTCAGCGGCGAGGAAAGGCTTCAGGCGGTCGAACTGGTCATGGCTGACCTCGGTCCCGTCCGTGAGGCTGTACTTCTCCTTGCGGTCTGCACGGTCTGGCATGGTGACCATGACCCGCGCGCCCTGCTTTACTGCTGTGAGAACATCCATAACCTTCATCCTCTTTTACCTCTCCAGCCCATCAGGATCGCACCCGTTAGGAATGCGCCTGAGATACGGTCTTTGATTGCGTTGAAATTTGCCGGGTTGTCGGCCTTCGTCGGGACTGCCCGAGAAACCAACCGCATGAACATTTCGTAACCGGCTTGATCCACCACGAAATGCAGCTTGCCGTCTTCCTCGTGCGGAATTGATTTGATGTAGGGGTCACTCATACCCGCCACCCCATGTGTGCGCGGATGCGCTCTGCGCGGATTGTGATGGGCCTAACCATTGCCGGCCTCACGCTTCTCGCGCATGGCAGCAGCAACTCTGTCCGAGAGAAGGCGAACCGAAATGGAGACGCAATTACTGCAAATGAAGGCGTCACCCGCTCCCTTGATCAGAAGCGCCCCGGTGTCATCCGGCGTGGAGCAAAAGCTGCAAGCGAGAACGCAGGCGGGGCCATGAGCTTGTGGCGGTGTTGCGCCATCACTCTTACGATCATCCGCGCAAGAGGCCGTTTCCAGTGCGCGGTCCATTGCCTCTCTGGCCTTCTTGCGGAAGATCATCAGCTTGCACCAATTTGCGATTTTTTTACGGAGGCCTTGCAATCATCATTGGCGTTGCCAACATGGAAAGCATGACCGGAACGCAAATCCATCAGCCGACGCCAATGAAGCGGGATATTCCGGGCGCAAGCCGCGTCCAGCAGCTTGGCGTCATATTCGGCGGGGATGCGATCCCTACCGTGCCAGTGATGGACCGCCATCAAGGAGGCCCCGACATCCTCGGCCAGCTCTTTTCTGCTCGGCCACAGGTCGATGATATCTTTGAATGATGCAATGTTCTCCATACCCAACAACTATTGCCAAATTGGCAATAGGTCAAGCGTCGAAGATGGCAATTGCCAAAAATGCATCCTTGGAGCCATTGTTCGGCATGGCAACAGCTCCAAAGAAAAGCGTGACAGACACAATGTCACCCGATGCGATCGGCGACCGCTTGCGGCTCATCCGTGAGGCATATAGCCTTTCAAAGGCTGAAATCGCTGATCTGCTGGAGATAGAGCGCAGTCACTGGTCCCGCTTTGAAGGCGGGCAGAGAGCTATCCCATACGATAAGGCGTCAAGGTTGGTTGACCGTTTCGGCGTTAGCCTGGACTTTATCATTTTGGGCAGGATCTCCGGTATGGAGTTCGACACAGTGGAGCGGTTGCGGCGCGCTGGCCTTTCCGCATAAATCACGTCCAAGCTTTCCCCCGTCAGCATTGCACGTACCGCTAGGTCTCGCTCATCCTCTTGGCCGAGCCAGTAGTAAATGTGATCTCGCAATTTCTTCCCCTTAAATCCCCGGATCAAGCTTGCCTCTAAATGGGGCAATTTTGAGGTATTGCCAATTTGGCATTTTTTTATATTGACGATTGCCAGATTGGCAACTATGTTGGTTCTCAAGCAACGGGAGAGCCAACATGCAAGACCGCGTATTCAAGACTATCTACCTCGGCGACGATATCGAGTGCATGGCGCAGGTGTTTTTCACCGCCGATTGCGATGCGCCTGACGCCTCTGTTGGCTGCGCTGGCGGCCATTGGGTCTACGCTTCAATCGCTGATGCAGTGGTTGAGGAGGTCCTGCACTCCCGCGATGAACTGTCCGAGGTCTTTGGCAAGGCAGACGTGACCCGCTCTGAGCGGATCATTGAGGCGCAGCTCACCGAAACACTGAACGACGGCGAGAACATCATTGACGATGACGGCGCCGAGTTCGACCCGGCGGATTATGCCGCCCCTATCCATCAAATCGCAGCGGAGTGACCGATATGACCATTCACCCTATCCATGTCATTCCTACCGATGACGGCATTTACAAGACGATAGGCGGCGACCTTGATGTGACCGCACCTCTTGGCACTGGCGTTAGCGACATCTCATCGCTTTCCGATGCCGTGCGGAACTGCTTTGAGGACGCACACCCTGCGCTGCCTGACCTGATCATCAAGCTTTTTGAGACGGAGGCCGCAGCGATGGAGAAAAAGGCGAAGGGCGAAATCACGCAATTCTTCAAGGCCCAAGGCTTGCGTCTCGCGGCCAAGACAATCGCGGGGGCAATGGCATGAATATCTTCGAGCATATCAAAGCAGACCGTGAGGCGGGAACGCCCGATCTGGGTGGCTGGGCTTGGTTTGGCGGTCGAGACGATCTTTATCTTGCCACAAATCGCGGTGGGCGTCGTTACGTCATGGGCTTCAAGCGCAAGGGGATGCGCTCTGCGCAACCGACATTCCAAATCGGCGGCATCATGCACGGCGCTATTGATGATCTCACAGAATATGAAGTCGGCGATGGGGTAGCCAGAGGACAAGCACAGGCAGACGAATGTCCTACCGTATATCGCATGGACGTGAAGTCTGTGGATCACCCCGACGCTCGCCGCATAGCCCGCGTTCCTCAGCTTGAGCGCATCGCTCTGGCGGCTGAGTCCCTTCTGAACAGTATAGAGGTCGGCTTTGATGAGCATGGCGGCTGGATCCCAAATGAGGTGATCGACGCTCTCCGGGAGGCCTGCAAATGAACAGCGCCTGCAACGTCCACCAGATCGGCAAGACCATCGAGAAAGGCCGCAAAGACTTCGCTGCGGCCTCCGCCCCGACGCAGCGTCTTATCCTGCCCCCACTCGCGGATGCTGCGTCGGGGACCAAAACACACGACTGGAGCGCGGGGGCATGGAAGCACAAACCCCAGCCCATGTACCCGCACAATCCGTTCCTCGCGGCGACATTCTGGGCGCTCCTGATCTTCTGCTGCATCGTTGCTGCCGTGTCCATCGGATACCAGCTTTCGCAGCCTCTCTGATCCTCCCTGAGCCGCGCACCAAGACGCGCGGCCAACTCTCCCCCGGCGCACTCCATCCCATACTCGCGCCGGGGG
>NZ_JSWJ01000031.1:0-36910 GCF_000826845.1 Phaeobacter sp. S60 | reverse complement strand
CACCTTTCCTGAAATACTCAAATTCTGCCGTCAGACTGGCGCGCTGTGCTGTCGGCAGGCAGACCTCAAATCTCCAGAATCTTGCCGGGATTGAGGATATTCTCAGGGTCCAGTGCCGCCTTGATCGCGGCCATATAGCGGGTGGTTTCGCCCAACTCCTGCTTGAGATAGGGGCGTTTGCCCTGACCAATACCATGTTCCCCGGTGCAGGTGCCCTCCATGGAGATCGCCAACTCATTCAGCCAGCCGACATAGACATCGGCGGCCGCCCGTTCTGCGTCGCTGTCCATGTCGATCAGCAACAGCGCGTGGAAATTGCCATCGCCGACATGGCCGACCATCGGCGCAAGGAGACCCATCTCCTCGGCTTTCGCGCGCGCGGCGCTGACACAGTCGGCCAGTTTGGAGATCGGCACACAGACGTCGGTGGAAATCCCCTTGGCACCGGGGCGCAGCTGCAGGCTGGCCCAATACATATCATGGCGCGCCTGCCAGAGCTTGCTGCGCTCCTCTGCGGTGGAGGTCGCCGCGATATCAAAGCCACCGAATTCCTCCGCGATCTGGGTGAAGATCTCCGTCTGTTCCACCACGCCGGCATCCGAGCCGTGGAACTCCAGCAGCAGGAGCGGCATTTCCGGCAGATCGAGGCCGGAATAGGCGTTGGCGGCGCGCACGCTCATGGCATCCAGAAGTTCGATCCGGGCCACCGGGATACCGTATTGGATGGTCATCATCACCGCGCGGCAGGCGTCATCCACGCTGCGAAAAGCACAGCGCGCGGAGCGGATCGCCTCCGGGATGCCCTGCAGGCGCAGGGTCAGCTCGGTGATCAGACCCAGCGTGCCTTCGCTGCCGACCAACAGGCGGGTCATATCATAGCCGGCGGAGGATTTTTTCGCCCGCTGCGCGGTGCGGATCACCCCGCCGTCCGCCATCACCGCCTCAAGCGCCAGTACATTGTCCTTCATCGTGCCATAGCGCACCGCATTGGTGCCGGAGGCGCGGGTCGCGGCCATACCGCCGAGCGAGGCATTGGCGCCGGGATCAATCGGGAAGAACAGGCCCTGATCGCGCAGGAATGTATTGAGCTGCTCGCGGGTCACCCCCGGCTGCACCACCACATCAAGGTCTTCGGCATGAACGGCAAGGATCTTGTCCATCCGCATCATATCAACGCAAATCCCACCGGCGGGGGCGTTCACATGGCCCTCCAGCGAGGTGCCGGTGCCATAGGGTATCACCGGAACGCCGTAGTCGGCACAGGTTCTGACGATTTCCGCCACGTCTTCGGTGGAGGTCGGAAAGACCACCGCATCCGGCGGCTGATTGGTGATCCAGGTGGTGGTGTGGCCATGCTGTTCGCGGATCGCCTGCCCCGTTTGCAGCTGCTCACCAAAGCGTTGTTTCAACACGTCAATCGCCGCGTTGATACCGGCCTCGTTGCGTGGCAATGTTGTGGCCTGAACCATGGCAGCCTCCCTCTGGAAAATTCACCCGGCAACCATAGGCATCACGCCCTGAGGTCAGCAATACCCAGAACCCCGTAGCGCTGGTGCTGCCCGGCCATCGGACCAAGCAGCAGCAGATGTTATCCGCCCAGGGCGATGCCTTCGCGGCGGGGATCTGCGCCGCCTTTCAGCCCGTCCCCGATCTCGATCACATGCAGACCAGAGGTCAGGTCGCGGGCATTGACCTCAAACCCCATATCAGTGAGCGGCTGGGTCATATCCTCGGCGCCTGTGCCTGCCTCTACATCATAGGTGCCAAAGCGGTTCACCGCATGGGGCAGCGCCACGGCCTCTTGCACATCCATGCCCCAGTCGGCCCAGGCGATGATGGTCTTGGCGACATAGCCGATGATGCGGCTGCCACCCGGGGAGCCAACAGCCAGCGCTGGTTTGCCATCCTTCAGCACAATGGTGGGCGCCATGGAGGAGCGTGGGCGTTTGCCCGGTTCCAGCCGGTTGGCAATCGGCACCCCGTCGCGATGGGTGCGGAAGGAGAAATCTGTCAGCTCATTGTTCAAAAGGAACCCAGCCGCCATCAGCCGCGAGCCAAAGCCGTTTTCGATGGTGGTCGTCATCGACAGCACATTGCCATATTGATCGACGATGGAGATATGCGAGGTCGAGGGCAGTTCAATCGACTCATCATCGCTGAACAGCAGCGCATGGTCGAACTCCGGCGCGCCTGCGTTCACCTCCGGCAGGGCGTCATCGCCGCTGAGCAGCGTCGCGCGGGTGTCGAGGTAATCCTGCGCCACCAGCCCCTGTGTCGGCATCGGCACAAAGTCGCTGTCGGCCATGTACCGCCCCCGGTCGGCAAAGGCGAGGCGCGAGGCATCGCCGATTAGCCGCCAGGCATCGGGGTTCTCTGCGCCCAATTCCGCCAGATCGTAATTGCCGAGCATACCGAGGATCTGCCCAACCGTCAGCGCACCGGAGGACGGCGGTCCCATGCCGCAGGCCTCATAGGCGCGATAAGTGACGCAGACGGCGGGGCGTTCCTTCACCTGATAAAGCGCCAGATCCATCGCGGATAGGACGCCGGGGTTGCCCTCGGCCTGGCGCACCGCACTGGTGATCGCCTCCGCTACGGGACCGGCATAGAACCCGCGTGCCCCCTCTGCTGCGAGGCGGCGCAAGGTATCGGCGTAAGCGGGGTTCTTCAGCCTGCTGCCCACCGCCAGCGGCGTGCCACCGGGCAGGAAGTAATCGGCGGTCTCTGACCAGCGCGACAGGCGGTCGGCATCTTTTTCGATCAGACCGGCCAGCCGGGGCGAGACGGCAAAGCCATCTTCGGCCAGGTCAATAGCTGCGGTGAACAGGCCGGGCCAGGCGGCGCGGCCCCAGCGCCGGTGCGCCGCTTCTAGCAGGGCAGGTGTTCCAGGGGTGCCGACAGAGCGGCCACCGACGACGGCATCGTAGAACTTGAGCGGCTCGCCTGCGTCATCCTGAAACAGCGTCGGCGTGGCTGCCAGCGGCGCGGTTTCACGGCCATCCAACGTTGTCACCTCGCCCGTGGCTGCGTCATACCAGACCAGAAATGCGCCGCCGCCCAGGCCTGAGGATTGCGGCTCCACCAGCCCCAGAACGGTTTGCACTGCCACCATGGCATCCGCCGCAGTCCCGCCCGCGCGCAGAACCTCGGCACCAGCTGCAACCGCATGTGGATTGGCGGCGGCAACCATCCAGTTCTCAGCCTCGACCGGGGTGCCATCGGATTTGGCCTGAATGGCTGCAGCGACCGCGTCGCTGATCGCCGCAAACCCGGCATCTGCGGTTTCTGCCGCGCCCTCAGGTGCCACGGCGTCTGCCGCTTCCTGTGCCCAAGCGGGTGTTGCTGCCAGCAATATGCCGGCCCAGAACAGATGTTTCATAACGTCGCCTCCCTCAAAAATGACGGGCTGCGTCAGCAACCCTAGAGCATGGACGGCACGACCTGATCCGGTGGCCGGTGGCCGTCCTCGAATGTCTTGATATTCAAAAGAACTTTTTCACCCATCTCCAGGCGACCTTCGAGCGTGGCAGACCCCATATGCGGCAGCAGCACGACGTTTTCCAACTCGCGCAGGCGCGGGTTGATGTCGGTGCCATGCTCATAAACATCGAGACCTGCCCCGGCGATCTCACCGGCGCGCAGCATCCGCGTCAGCGCATGTTCGTCGATCACCTCGCCCCGCGAGGTATTGACGATGACCGCATCGGGTTTCATCAGCTTCAACCGCCGGGCGTTCATCAGATGGAAGGTCGAGGGCGTGGAGGGGCAATTGATGGACAGCACATCCATCCGCGCCACCATCTGGTCAAGGCTTTCCCAATAGGTGGCCTCAAACCGGTCCTCAATCTCGGGGCGCAGGCGTCGGCGATTGTGATAATGGACCTGCATGCCAAAGGCACCGGCCCGTTTGGCGACCGCTTGCCCGATGCTGCCCATGCCGAGAATCCCCAGACGCCGCCCGGCCAGACGCCCGCCCAGAAGAGCGGTGGGCGACCAGCCCTGCCAGTCCCCTTTCTGCATGATTGCCAGACCTTCGGGGATGCGGCGCACTACGGCCATGATCAGGGCCATGGCCATATCCGCCGTGTCATCGGTCAGGACACCGGGCGTGTTGGACACCAGAATGCCACGCTGGCGCGCCGTTGCCACATCGATGTGATCGACCCCGGCACCGTAGTTGGCAATTAGTTTCAGCCGGTCTCCGGCCTGTGCCAGCAAGGCGGCATCGATGCTGTCGGTCACCGTCGGCACCAGCACATCGGCATCCTTCAGCGCTGTGGCCAGCTCGGCCCGACTCATCGGTGTGTCGTCCTCGCGCAAGCGCACATCGAACAATTCGCTCAACCGGGTTTCAACCGGCTCCGGCAACCGTCGCGTTACGACAACACTCAGACGTTCTCTTGCCACTGCTGCTCTCCCTCGGCTTTGCAATCTCTCTGGCCTCATGGCATCGTGGCGCAGGACGCGGGCAGGCACAAGAACCATCCCGCGCCTCAGCCCATCTGACGCGGCTTTCTTTTTCAGACCTCATCGCACCCGGACATCAGATCAGGGGCGGGTCGGCAGAAAACGCAGTGCGTTCAGGTTGGTCAGGCAGGTAACAGGCAGCAAAAAGAAGAAGCGAGCAGGCAGTGAACATTTCGGCATCTTATCTGCGGTCCCGGCTGGCCGTGGTCGCCATGATCATGATTGCAACAACCGGTGCGATGATCCCGCATGAAGGCGCCGCGCGAGATGAGCGCGGCCCGGTGACCAATCTGCCGCTGCCGCGTTTCGTGTCAATGAAGGCCGCTGAGGGCAATGTGCGCCGTGGCCCTTCCCTGACCCACAAGATCGACTGGGTGTTCAAACGGCGTGGCATGCCGCTGGAGATCACCGCCGAATATGGCCATTGGCGTCGGGTGCGTGATCGCGATGGCGCCGGTGGCTGGGTGCATTATGCGCTGCTGTCCGGTGCCCGGACCGTGCTGATCGAAGAGGACATGCTGACGGTGCACGCCCGCCCCGACAGCGGCGCGCCGGTCACAGCCGCCTTTGAACTTGGCGTGGTGGCCCGACTGGGCAAATGCGAGGTCAGCTGGTGTTCGATTTCGGCCGGCGGCTATCGCGGCTGGGCGCCCAAGGAGAAGCTCTGGGGCGTGGCCCCGGAGGAGCTGCGCGACTGAGCCATTCGGCCATCAGCCGCGATCATCGGCGGGGCGGATTGCAAGGCTGGTGCCGCCAAGATCGCGAAAGCTTTTCTGCCGACAGGAAAACACCAGAATTTGCAGATCATTGGCCTGAAGCGTCAGCGCATCAAACAGCGCCTCAATGCGGGCATCATCGGTATAAACAAGCGCGTCATCCAGTATGACCGGGATGCCTTGGCCGGATTTGGCCAGCAACCGGGCAAAGGCCAGCCGCACCATCAGCGCCAATTGTTCCTGTGTGCCGCCTGACAGCTGGGTCAGCTGCTCCTCTGCCGCGCCGCGCGCCAACTGACTGGGCAGCACGCTGTCGGCATCGACCTGCACCTCCGCCTCAGGCCAGAGGCGACGCAGCAGCGGCGTCAGCTCGGCCATCAGAGGTCCCAGATATTGCGCCTGCGCGCCCGCCTGCGCGGCCTCCAGCGCCTGATCGAGACGACGCAGGGTGGCAACCTCGAACTGCAGGGCCTTCTGTCGGTCCTCCGCGACAGCCAGCTGGTCGGTCACCTCGGCCAGCTCTTCCTCAACCGCGTGGCTGGCATGGGCGCTGATGCGCGCGTCCAAGACGGCCAGATCGCGCGCCAGATCCTGCAATCGGGTCTGTGCGGCCTCCACAACCGAGCGGGCCCGCTGACAGGCGGCGAGGGCCTGTTCCAGATCCGGGGCGGCAGCGATCAGGCGGGCATCTTCGGCGCGGGCCTCAGCAACGGTCTGATCCAAGGCAGGCATCTCGGCCCTCAGGGCGGCCAGCTCTGTAGTGGCGGCTTCCGTCTCTCCGAGGGCCTGCGTGGCGCGGTCGAGATCGGCCTCCGCCGCTTTGGCCTCGGCCAGGGCGCCATGTGCGGATTGCTGGGCGGCGCCCTCCTCAATGCGGGCTTTGGCGAGATCGGCCTCCGCCCGCGTCTGACCGGCCTCCGCCTCCGCCAGTGCGGCCTCCAGCGTGGTGCGATCCGGCAGCGGATCGCAGGGGGGCTGCGGGTCTGCATCACCGGGCAGGGCCGCAATCGCCGCAACCAGCGCCTCGCGCCCCTCGGGGGCAAGTGCGCGCTGGGTGGCTTCGCCTTCCTTCAGCCGGGCGGTGGCGGCAAGGCGCGCCTGATGGGCGGCACGGGCCTGTGCCAATGTCTCAAATTCCAGCTGATCAAGGGCCGTTGCCAGCGCGGTTTCGGCCTCAGATACCGCCCCTGCCGCCTCACTGCGGGCAGGATGCAGCGTGACTGTGGCAAGGCCCGGAACCTCCAGCTTACCACCATCCGGCAAGGCAATCTCATCCCCCTCATCGAAGGTCTCACCGTTGAGGCGCAGCGTTGTGGCGCTGCCCGGCAGGTAGCGGACGCTGAGTGCCGCCGCAGAGGCGGTGCGGGCGTGCTGCGCCAGGGTGACAGCCTGGGCCAGATCCTCCAGCTGGGCGAGTGCATCCGCATCAACGCCCTGCCCGGCCTGCTGGCGATCCTTGGCAAGACGTGCCTGAAGCGCATCAAACTGTGCCAGACGTTCGCTTAGCTCCGTGCGTCGCAACTGCGCCTGTTCTGCGGCCTCAGACCGCAGGGCTGCGGCCACGGATTTCCGCGCCTGAGCGACGCTTTCGCGGGCCTGTCCTGCCCCGCTCTCCGCCTGTTTCAACTCTTGGGCCGCCTGCGCGGCCTGCTCTGCGGCACTGTCGCGCCGTTCTGCCGCCTGCGTTAGCGCGGTGGTGGCGCGGGCGTGATCGGCAAGGCGTTCGGCCTGTGTCTCGATCCGCGCCGCCTGCCCGTCGCGCTGCAGAATGGCGAGATCAAGCGCGCGGCGGGCCTGTTCACATTTCTCGCGGTGACGTTCAGCAGCGGCCAGCGCGGTTTCGGCGTGGTTCAGCCGGGACTGGCGGGCGGTAGTTTCCTCCGGCGCCGCAAGCTCCGCCTGTTCGCGGCGCAGGAGGTGCCGCTGGTCCAGCAGCTGACGCAGATCGGCGACCTGCCCGGCCAAAGCATCGCGCTGTTCAGAAAGCGCGGCCACGCGGGCCTCCACCTCGGCGAGCGGGCCACCCTTGCGCGCGCCACGGCTGGTGACCATGCGGTCCAGATCGCTGCGCAGGCGGCGGCGCAGGCGTTCCATCTGCTGCCCGCCAGTCACGGCCTCGACCTCACCGCTGAGGGAGGACATCAGATCGCGCCGCGCCTCCAGCGTGTCCTTGGCATCGGCAAAATCCGTCAGCCCCTGCCGCAGCCAGAGCATGCCCACTGGTCCGTCCTTGGGCGGAGCAATGAGGTCGCGCAGCCAGGCTTCCGCCGCGTCGGCCTGATGCAGGAGCCCCCCCTCGCGCCAAATGCGCGCGGTGCCTTTGCCTGCGGATTTGGTAAAGCTTTTGGCGATGCGAAAATGACTGCCCTGATGGGTCAGCTCAACCTCGATCTCAGGATCGCCACCCGCATGCGGGGCAAGCGCGCGCACCTCTTTGTCCCAGGACTTCGCATCCTTGAAGAACAGCGCATGCAGGGCGTCAAAGATGGTGGATTTGCCCTGCTCATTCGGCGCGCTGAGCAGGTTGAGACCGGGGCCGATACCCGTGATCTCCACCGGATCGACAAAGCGGCGCACATTGGTCAGACGAATGGAGGTGAGCTTCATTCCGCGCCCTCCCGCACAGCGGCATAGAGCCGGTTCAGCGCGGCGGCGGCCACATCGCGGGCCTCCTCGGCGAGGGCGCTGTTCTGACTCTCAGCCATCAGGACCTCTGCCGCAGCGCGCAACGCGCCGGTGGTGGCAATCTGATCCAGATCCTCGGCCCGGTGTTCAATGCGCAAATCATCCCCATCAAGGCCGAGGTGGCAAAACGCCGGAGCCTGCTCTGCCACAAAACCCGACAGCTGCATGTGTTGATCTGCGGTGACCCAGCCGCGCGCGCGAATGCGGATCAGACAGTCGGGCCAGTCCTGCGGATCATCCGGCAGCGCTTCTCTGATGAGGGCGCCGATATCCTGCCCCGGCGCCAGCTCAAGCGTGAGATCCTGCCAGTGGTATTGTCCCACCTCGACCGGACGCAGCTGTGGCGGCTGACCCGGTCCCGGCAGGTCCACCAGCAAGCAGCTGCCGCGCCCCGGATGTTTGAACCGATCCCGTTCCGGCGTGCCGGGGTAGCGGCTGTGGGCATTCAGGGTGAAATCACCGTGCCAATCCCCCAGCGCCAGATAATCCAGCCGAGCGCTGCTGGCGCGGTTGGTGGCAATTGTCTCGGCCCCGTTCTGATCACGGTCGAAATCCAGCACGGCCCCATGGGCCAGACCGATCCGCAGATGTCCCTCCGGAGTCTCGGCGCTGTCCATCCAGATGGTGCGATCCTGTCCGGCGAAACGACGTTCGCAGGGCGCGGGCAGCAGCGTGGCCCCGGGCGCGATTTCAACCGGTGTGGGCTGCATCAGCAGATGCACGTTCTGCGGCGCGTGGCGCGCCATTTCCGCCCAAAGCGGCTCTGCCGCGCCGCTGTCGTGATTGCCGGGGATGATCCACCATTGCACCGGATCCGCTGCCGCCATCGCCGCCAGCGCCTGCCGGATCACCCGCGCCGACGGGGTTTCGGTATCAAACAGATCTCCCGCGATCAGCACATGGCCCGCGCCTTCTGCCGTCGCGATCCCGGCCAGCCGGGACAGGATGCCCATCCGAGCCTGTTGCAGCGCGGCGCGGGTTTCCTCATCGAACTGGCCAAACCGCTTGCCCAGATGCAGATCAGAGGTGTGCAGCAGGCGCAGGCTGGTCATGCGGGGCAAGATCCTTTGAAGCGGTCGGTTGAGTTGGGTGGATTGCAGGAGTGACAGAGCCGCGCCGGGGCGTCAACGCCGACCCGGCGCAAGCGTCGCAGGCGCGCGCGCAAAGGGGCGGGCGCCCCCATTGACAGAGGGGGACTGGCGCGGCAAAAATGTTGGATATTTTGCAAAATAGGGATCAAAGCATGTTTGGTCGACGCGCACAGTCGGAGGAAGACACGGTTGTTGCTGTGCTGGCCGCAGCGCTGCGGCGGGACATTTCCTTTGGTGTGCTGCGACCGGATCAGAAGCTGAAGATTGAGGCGCTGCGTCAGAGTTACGGCGGCTCCAACCACTCCATGCGCGAAACCCTGCGAATGCTCAGCGCCGAGGGGCTGGTGGAGGCCACCGCCCAGCGCGGCTTTCGCGTGACCTCGGCCACCGAGGATGATCTGCGGGACATTCTGTTCATGCGGCTGGAGGTGGAGCGGCTGGGTCTGCGGCTGGGGCTGGCGCGCAGCGATGTACAATGGGAGGGCCGGGTTCTGGCCGCCCACCATGCGCTGCGCCGCACCGAAGAGGCGCTGGTGAACGAGGCCAATGATGCGCTGGCGCTGGACTGGGATATGGCCTGCCGGAGCTTTGCCGCAGTGCTGGTGGAGGCCGCACACTCGCCCCGGCTGTCGGATATGCAGCTGAAATTCTATGATCAATCGCGCCGGTTCCGTCTGGCGCTTCTGCGGGAGGGACGGTTGGATTTCGCCGCCCGCGCAGAGCAACAACAGGCGCTGGTGGAGGCGGTTCTGGCGCGCGACACAGAGGCCGCGGTGGCGGCGCTGGAGACCTATGTGACGGGTGACATGATGACAGGGACGAGGGGCGTCTGACGCTGCCACAAAGGAACAGCGGACACTACGGGCCGGATTGGTCCGGAACGACAATCACGAAGAGGGAGGATTAAGACATGACCCATTGGACACGCCGCCGCACGCTTGCGGCCCTTGGCAGTGCGGGCGCCGTTGCGGGGCTGGCCACACCGGCGCTGGCGAGCAAGCGGAAAATCGTGCTGGGGGCATTGCGCTTTACCAGCCATTCGGCGAGCTTCATCGCGCAGGAACGTGGCTATTTCGCCGATGCCGGGCTGGATGTGGAACTGCGGTTTTTCCAGGCGGCCTCGCCGATGTCGGTGGCAATTGCCTCTGGCGATGTGGACTATGCGATCACAGCGATGTCGGGTGGTCTGATCTCCCTTGCCAATCGCGGCGCGATCAAGGTGATCGGCGGCGCCCTGTCGGAAGAGCCGGGCATTGACGGGCAGAAGATCCTGGTCTCCGATGCGGCCTATCAGGCGGGCATCACCAGCCCGGCGGCGCTGGATGGCAAGAGCTTCGGCATGACCACGGCCGGATCATCCTTCCATTACATGGGGTCGCGGATGGCGGAGAAGGAAGGCGTGTCGCTGTCCTTCAAGCCGCTGCAAAAAGTCGGGGCCATCATCGGGGCCCTGAAATCCGGCCAGATTGATGCTTGGTCCATCGTGCCGCATATTGCGAAACCCCTGGCGGGATCGGGTGCGGTGCATATCATTGGCGATGTGGCGGACTATCTGCCCGACTATCAGGTGACGACGGTTTTTACCTCGGCCCAGAACGCCGGCGGGGAACAGCAGATGACCCGCGATTTCCTAAGCGCCTACAGCCGAGGGGTGGCCGACTACAACGCCACCATGATCGACCGGGCCAGCGGTGATGCGGGCGTCGATCAGATGGTCGATCTGATCCACAAATATGTCTATGCCGACCGCCCCCGTGACAAAGCCGCCAAGTCGATCATCAACGGCACCATGCGCCTGAACGAAGGTGCCGCGATGAACACCAAATCGCTGGCGGATCAGCTGGCCTGGTTCCAGGCGGAGAAGCTGGTGGATGCCGATATCTCGCTGGAGACGATCATCGACCCCAGCTACGTCGACAGTATCGGCTGACCTTTGTGCCGGGGCACCCTGCCCCGGCGCATCCTCTTGCGGAGCAACATCATGGATATTCGCCTGTCAGCGGTGGGTCATGCCTATGACAATGTCGCGGTGCTCAGCGACATCACGCTGGATATTCCCAGCGGCAAGATCGTCTGCATCGTCGGCCCCTCGGGCTGTGGCAAATCCACCCTCTTGCGGTTTATCGGCGGGCTGGAGCGGCCCGCGGCGGGCGAGGTGTTGCAGGTGGGGCAACCGCCGCAGGGCTGTCTCAATCCGCTGACGTATGTCTTTCAGGACTTTGCCCTGCTGCCCTGGCGCACGGTCAGGGGCAACATCAGTCTGGTGCTGGAGGATCACGGCATTCGCGGCACGGCAGCGGCGCGGATCATCGACGATGTTCTGGCGCGCACCAAGCTAAGCGAATTCGCCGGGGCGCTGCCCAAGCAGCTGTCGGGTGGTATGAAGCAGCGGGTGGCGATTGCGCGGGCGCTGGCGGTGAACCCGGCAGTGATGCTGATGGATGAGCCGCTGTCGGCACTGGACAGTCAAACCCGTGAATTGCTGATGGATGATCTGGTGGCGCTGTGGACACGCACGCCCTTCACTGCGGTCTATGTCACCCATAACCTGGCCGAAGCGGTGCGGCTGGGCCATGCCATCGTGGTGCTGTCCCGCCGCCCCGGCCAGATCCGCGAGATCGTGCATCTGGACACTCCGTTGGCCGAACGCGCGTTCGGCGATGCGGATCTTGAACAAAAACAGAAATACCTGTGGCAGCTGATGCGTGACGAGGCGCGGGCGGCAGATGCGGAGCTGATGAATGTCTGACACCCGGATGGCCACACTCCCGCCTGTCCCCAACACGGAAACGCCCCACCAGCATACGCCGGTGCGCCCAGTGCAGTTTCGCGGCGGCGGCTTTGCGCCGCGCGGCGCCCGCTGGGTGGGCGCTCTCGTCTTTGTCCTGTTACTGGTGCTGGCGGAACTGGGCACCCGTCAGGGCTGGATCTCCAACCTGACCCTGCCGCGCCCGAGTGACGTGCTGGCCACATTGGGGGAGCTTTATGCCTCCGGCCTGCTGTGGACCCATGTCAGTGTCTCGCTGTCGCGGCTGGTGGTTGGCGCCGCCCTTGGGGCCAGTGTCGGCATTGGGGTCGGGCTGATGATCGGGCTGTTTTCCTATGTCCGCGCAGGGCTGGTGCCACTGGTGGCTGCGCTGTTCCCGATCCCGAAAATCGCACTGCTGCCGCTGTTTGTGATCTGGTTCGGCATTGATGAGGGGTCGAAATATGCGCTGATCGCCTTTGGCACGTTCACCCCCACCGTGGTGGCCACCTATGGCGCTGTGGACAATGTGGATCGGTCGCTGATCCGCATGGGGCAGAGTTTTAACCTGTCGTGGCTGTCGATTGTGCGCAAGATCGTGCTGCCGGGTGCGATGCCGGGTATCCTGTCCGGACTGCGCATCAGCCTGGCGATTGCCATTATCCTGCTGGTGGCCGCTGAAATGCTGGGCGCGGAACATGGCATCGGCGCGTATATTCTGGAGGCCGGATCGCTCTATGATCTGGAACGGTTGTTTGCCGGGGTTGCGATCCTGTCCGTGCTCGGCGTGGTGGTCAGCAGCCTGATCGGCCTGATCGAACGCCGCCTGCTGCGCTGGCGCAGCTGAGCAGGCCCCCGTTTTCGAGTCGCAGCAGGCCCGTGCCTGTTGCGGCTCCAAAACCGGAAAAACTGCCACTATAGGCGGCAAAACACCCCAATAATCTCAAAAGCGCGGCAATCTGCACCCTACAAAGGCGCTGCTGGCAATTGCGCCCGCGCGCCAGCTGATTTACACGGGGGGCCATATGAATGGCTGTTGTCCTTGCGGGCCGCCGGTCTGTCAGAGCAGATCTGACACAGAATGACCGCCCCCGCATCCAAGCTGGACCACAGCACCCCGTCCATCCGGTGCAGCGCCAACCGCTCACCCAAGTTTCCGATATCGCTGAAAAAAGGTTGTGGAATATGGCAGAAAATTCGACCCCCGACATTTTGTATACCATCGTAGACGAAGCCCCCGAGCTGGCCAGCGCCTCGCTGCTGCCGATCATCCGCAGCTTTGCCGCGGCGGCAGGCGTCTCCGTCGGGACCAAGGACATTTCGCTGGCAGGCCGTATCCTTGCGACCTTCCCCGAAGCGCTGAGCGACACCCAGCGTCAGAGCAATGATCTGGCCGAACTGGGCCAACTGGTGAAAACGCCTGAGGCCAATGTCATCAAGCTGCCCAACATCTCGGCTTCTGTACCGCAGCTGACCGCCGCGATTGCCGAATTGCAGGCCCAGGGCTTTGCGGTTCCGGACTACCCGGCAGATCCTGCAACCGATGCGGAAAAAGAGATCCGCGCGCGCTACGACACCATCAAGGGTTCGGCTGTGAACCCGGTGCTGCGCGAAGGCAACTCTGACCGTCGCGCCGCCAAAGCGGTGAAAAACTTCGCCCAGAACAACCCGCATTCGATGGGCAAATGGTCTGCAGACAGCAAGACCAAAGTGTCGTCGATGCCGGGCAATGATTTCTATGCCAACGAAGTCTCCGCCACCATCTCTGCCGCACAGGCGGGTACCGCGAAGATCGAATTCGTCGGCAAGGACGGCGCGGTCACCGTGCTGAAGGACAGCTGGCCGTTGGAAGAAGGCACCGTTGCTGATGCCACCTTCATGTCGGCCAAGGCGCTGTCCTCCTTCCTGAAGGACGCGATTGAAGACACCAAAGCCGACGGGACCATGTTCTCGCTGCACATGAAGGCCACCATGATGAAGGTCTCTGACCCGATCATCTTTGGCCACGCGGTGAAGGCATGGCTGGGTCCGGTCTGGGACAAATACGGCGCCGAAATCGAAGCGGCTGGCGGCTCCGCCAATTCCGGCCTTGGCGCGGTACTGGCGACCATTGATGGCCTGCCCAATGCGGACGCCATCAAGGCTGAGATCGCCGCATTGGACCGTCCGTCGATGTATATGGTCGACAGTGACAAGGGCATCACCAACCTGCATGTGCCGTCCGATGTGATCATCGACGCCTCCATGCCGGCGGTGATCCGCGCCGGCGGCAAGGGCTGGGATGAGACCGGCGCCAAGGGCGACACCAACTGCGTGATCCCCGATCGCTGCTATTCCACCGTCTATGACGAGACCATCAACTTCTTCAAAGCCAATGGCGCGCTGGATGTGACCACCGCAGGCTCCGTCGCCAATGTTGGCCTGATGGCGCAGAAGGCCGAAGAATATGGCTCCCACCCGACCACCTTTGAAGCGCCTGCCGATGGTACCATCCGCATCGTGCTGGCCAACGGCGAGACGCTGCATTCACATGAGGTTGAGGCCGGAGATATCTGGCGCTCCTGCACCGTGAAGAAAGCCCCGATCGAGAACTGGATCGAACTGGCGATGGATCGTCAGCGTCTGACCGGTTCCGAGGCGATCTTCTGGCTGGACGAAAACCGCGCCCATGACGCTGAGCTGATCAAATATGTGAAGCCCGCACTGGATGCGGCTGGCAAATCCGACCTCTTCCAGATCATGGCCCCGCGTGAGGCGACCGCCCAGTCGCTGAAGACCATCACCGCAGGCAAGGACAGCATCGCCATCACCGGCAATGTGCTGCGCGACTATCTGACCGACCTGTTCCCGATCCTGGAACTGGGCACCTCGGCCAAGATGCTGTCGATTGTGAAACTGATGAACGGTGGCGGGTTGTTTGAAACCGGGGCCGGTGGCTCTGCGCCCAAGCATGTGCAGCAGCTGGTGGAAGAAAACCACCTGCGCTGGGACTCCATGGGTGAGTTCTGTGCTCTGGGTGAATCACTGAACTTCCTCGCCGACAGCAAAGGCAACGCCAAGGCGGGCGTGCTGGGTGCCGCCGCCGAGGCCGCGACACAGGGCATTCTGGATCACAACCGCTCGCCCTCACGCAAGGTGGGTGAGCCGGACAACCGCGCCAGCCACTACTGGTTCGCCCGTTACTGGGCTGAAGCATTGGCCGCACAGGCGGATGACGCCGAGCTGGCCGCGCATTTCGCGCCCATCGCCGCTGAGCTGGCTGCCAAGGAAGAGGAGATCCTTGCCGAACTGGCAGAGGTGCAAGGTCAGGCTGCGGATCTGGGCGGTTATTTCCACACCGATCCGGTGAAAACCGCCGCTGTCATGCGCCCCAGCGCCACGCTGAACGGCATCATCGGCTGATCACGCGGCTGCGTGACCGGGCGATATACTGCCCCTAAACCATAAAAAACGCCCGGAGCGATCCGGGCGTTTTCTTTTGTCATCAGGCTGTTAAGCCCGTATCAGACATCAGCCCGCACAGCGCATCTGATCTGCTGGTGTATCCCGTTTGGATCTGGCGGCAGCAACCAAGGCGCGAAACAGATTGAGATGTGCCGCGCGGTAGAACAGATGCTCCGGGTGCCACTGCACACCAATCGCAAAACGTCGCCCCGGATCCTCAACCGCCTGCACCATGCCGGACTGATCGCGCCCGGTGACCCGCAGCCCCTGCCCCAAATCGCTGACGGACTGGCTGTGCAATGCGTTGACTTTGAGCCTGGGCACGCCCAACACCCGGCGCAACACGCTGTTGTTGGTAATGGTGACCTCTTTGCGAGGCAGAACCGTTTTGTAATTCTGCTGACCATAGAAGGCGTAGGCGTCCTGATAGAGCCGCCCGCCGCGCGCCACGTTCAACATCTGCGCGCCGCGACAGATCCCCAAGAGGGGTACATCCTGACGCGTCGCCTCGCGCACGATGGCTGCCTCCAGCGCGTCGCGGTCAGGATCCAGCCGGACCTCAGGCATGATCTGACCATCATACAGTGTTGGCGCAATGTCATCACCTCCGCCAATGACCACGGCATCCACTGTAGAGAGATCCGCCTCACGGTTGCTTTGCCAGCGGACAGCGTGGCCACCTGCCAGCCAGATATTGAGAGCCATCAGTGGAAAAATCCGCCATCCGCTGCGGCGCGAGACTGTCACGGCAATCCGCGGTTTCATGCAATGCCCTCCCGGCCTGAAATGCCGAGGATATCTGCCGCGTGTTTGGCCCATTCCCGGCTCATCAACTGTTCGCTGCGCGGTCGCGCCTGCCAGCCCTCAATCAGTGCTTTTAGCCGCCCATCGCGGGCGATCTGTTCTACCTCGGCCCAGCGGTTCCACTCACGGGTGATCGACCAGTCGGGATCCCCCAGACGGCAATCAGGCAATCTGTAATGGTAGGCAGGCCGCGCGGCGGTTTTGTCTCCCTCCCCCAAGGCTGCACGCACGCGATCCGGGGCATAATCCGCAAGCAGCGGCAGCAGATCCAGCGCGTGATTGCGATCGGCGGCATGTTCAAGATAGAGGCGGAGAAGATCGTCCATGGTCTGCGGAGGGGACGCACACAGCGCGTCTATCAAGGCCTTGGGATAGGGCGCGATGAACGGCTGCACACGCCGCGACAGGTCGATCCCCGGCATTCGGCGTAGCAGCGGTTCCAGCAGCGCAAAGGACGTTAGCACCGGTCCGATATGCGCAGCCGTCATATCGGCAACCTCCACATTGAGATGCACGCCAAAGCCGTTCAGCACACCGTCCTGCGTACCCGTGGCCCCGGCCTCTGCCAATCTGACGCACAGCTGATCCAGCTGCGACAGCTGCGACTGTTTCAGCGGCGGGGTGACGATTTCGACCGGGATCAGCGGTTCCGCCATGGCGACCAGCGTTTTGCCGAGGCCCGGTTTGCTGCGATAACGGCTGTCGAGATAGACCTCCACGTCACCCAGCGCCGTAGCTGCGACATGCGGGTTTGGCCCGTCCGCGCGGTCCTGCGCTCGGATCTCACCGCCAAGTTCGCGCTGCACGATTTTTTGAGCGTGCGCAACGGACAGGCCGCCGAACTCAATCTCGATGCCCACCTTGCGGGCCGCTGCAGATCTGCGCGCCTGCGGCTCCTGCGGCAGGGGGGCTGCGATCACGTCCGGTGCGCCACCAGCGGCACAGCCCATATCACCCTTCAACTCGCTCTCACCCATGTTCGACTCCGTCGTCGCTCTCTGGCTCAACGTCACCGCTCTGAAAATGTTCCGGATTGCACCATGTGCCCCGACCGGCGCGGTCTCCTTATGTGGCCCTACCGGGGCGGCTGAGCGCGCCGCCACCTCACAGGAGCAACATCCATAAGGCAACACCGGCCAGCAAAAGCGCAAATCCCCGGTTGAGTTGCCGTGCGCGCAGATCGCGGGAAAACTGTCGCGCCAGCCCGTCGCCGATCCAGGTCCAGATCGAGAATGCCACCAAATTGTTGAGAGTGAAAATCAGCGTGATGGCCAGCACCGGCGCCAGCGCGTCCCTACCAAGGCTCACCGCCCCCGGAGGTGTGAGAAACTGGCTGAACATCACGGTGATAATCACATAGGCTTTGGGGTTGAGCAGCAGCAGGACGACACCATCTCTAAATCGGGCCGGACGGGCCTGAAGCTCCGCCTGTAGCCCACCGGCGCGCCACAGGCCCCATGCGATCCACAGCACATACCCCGCGCCTGCCATCTTCAGCCAGGTGAACGCCTCCTGCGCCACCGCCTGAGCCGCCAATGCGCCGGATCCAATCAGCAGCGTCACCGCAGCCGTGGCGATATGGTAACCCGTTGTCGCAGGCAAGGTCGCGCGAAAGCCAAACCGCGCACCATTGGCCGCAAAAAACAGATTGCCCGGTCCGGGGCTATAGGCGAGCGGGAACAAAAACAACAACAGCGCCAATACCATATCCAGTGTCATTTTTGTGGGTCCTCTGCCAGCCTGCCGCCCCCAAATAGGGCAAACCCTGCAGCGCGCGCGACCCGGAACCTGCGCAATCCTGCGGCGCGATTGACCGCATCAGGAACACTCTGCCCGATTGTGGCGTTTGTTCATCAGAGAGCCGCCGAACCTTGCCCGGCAAGGTCGCCGTGCCGTTCAACTGATCCCACCAGACTGGAGCTTCCAATGCCGACAATTTACGATGCGATCAAGGACGACCATGATACCCACCGCAAACTGCTGACCTCCATACAAGACAGCAAGGTCGAGGCGCGTGGAGCTCTGTGGAAACGGTTTTACGAAGACGTCAAAAGCCACGCGGCCGCGGAGGAGGAGACGTTCTATTCCAAACTGATCAGCCAAACCTGGGGTCAGGACGCGGCCCGCCATTCCGTACATGAGCATCAGCAGCTTGATGATCTGATGGAGGAGCTGAATGTGATGAAGATGTCCTCCGACCTCTGGATGACCAAATTCGAACAGCTGAAGCATGAGTACGAACATCACATGGATGAGGAAGAAAACGAGGTCTTCACCCGCGCCAAAGAGGTGATTTCTGACGAGGATCTTGAGGGCTACGGTAGCCGCTTCCAACAGCGCAAGAACGAGGAACGCGGATTGATCGACGAGAAACGCGAAGACAGTCTGGAAGACTGACCCGCCGACCGGGAACCCGCTTTCTGCACCCTGCGCGTATGGGACAACAGACCATAGAGAGGCCGCCGACGCGCGGCCTCTTTTTTCATTTGCTGCGCGCGGGAGAGATTACAGATGCCGGGCCAAGGCCAGCGTCGCCATTGCAGGCAGGGTCAACAGGGCCTTTGCCGCTTCCACCCGTGCCTCTGAGTAATACCCTGGCTCATGCAGAATATTGATGGTCGCGGCAAGTTCACCCCCGATCAGCACCGGCAGGTTGATCACCGATCCGCAGCCCAGCGCCCCGATCAGCTCCGCATCTGGGAAGACCTGATCGATCTCTTCCAGCGTATTGGCAACAAAACAGCGGTGCTGGCCATGGACAATCTCGAACCAGTCATTCAGCTCAATCGGCTTGGTGCCGGAGGTCGGATAGTTCTCGGGATCATCGGTATAGGTGCGGCAGGCCAGCATGGCTGCCATATCCACAGTCATCACCGTGAACAGCTTGGCCCCAACCGTGGCTTTGGTCAGCGCGCAGAGCGCGTCATAGGCCGCCTCGGGGTCGGTGGCAGCAGCGAGCGTGTCGGTGAACTGGCGCAGCGCCTCTGCAAAATCTTCCGGCAGTCTGTCGTCGGGCATTCGGGTCGATCCCTTCTCTCGGGTTAGTGTCACGCGCACGGCTCCGCGCCACCGCTGGCAGCATAAAGCTGCTGCGTATAGGCATCGCTGAAGGCACCGTCATGCAGCGCCTCAGCCGGGGCGATCTCAACAATACGCCCCTTGTTCATCACAGCCATTCGGTCACACATGAAGCTGACGACCGGCAAGTTATGCGTGACCATCAGATAGGTCAGCCCCTGATCGCGGCGCAGCGTCTTCAGCAGGTTCAGGATTTCCGCCTGCACCGAGACATCCAGCGCCGAGGTCGGCTCATCCAGCAGCATTACCTTTGGATCCAGCATCAGGGCGCGCGCGATGGCGACCCGCTGACGCTGCCCACCAGACAGCTGATGCGGATAGCGGAACCGGAACCGCTGGTCGAGACCAACTGCCGCCAGCATCTCTGCGACGCGGGCGTCGCGCGCCCCGATCCCATGCACCCGCAAGGGCTCCCGCAGCACCCAGTCGACCGGTTTGCGCGGGTGCAATGAGCCATAGGGGTCCTGAAACACCATCTGGCAGGTCCGCGAAAACGCTCGGTCAATACCGTGGCTGCGTGGCTGGCCCAGCACCGAGATGTCCCCTGTCCAATCAGGGGCGAGCCCCGCGATGGCTTTCAGCACGGTGGATTTTCCGGAACCGCTTTCCCCCACCAGGGCAAAGCTTTCCCCTTCGGCGACGTCGAAACTGACGTCCCGCACCACCTTGGTGTCGCCATAAGAAATATCGAGATTTCGCAGAGAGATCGCGGTCATGTGCCACTCCAGCCTTGTCGGTCGAGCACCGGCAGCGTGTCGCGGGTCTCTTTCATCCGGGGCACCGCCGCCAGCAGCCCTTGGGTGTAGGGGTGGCTGGCCTTATGCAGGTCCGCAGCGGCGCAGCTCTCCACCACGCGGCCGGCATTCATCACCATGATCCGGTCACAATAGCGCGCCACCAGATTGAGGTCATGGCTGATCAGGATGAGGCCCATCCCCTTGTCGCGCACCAGATCATCAATCAGATCCAGTACCTGCGCCTGCACCGACACATCCAGTGCCGAAGTCGGCTCATCCGCGATCAACAGATCCGGGCGCGGGATCAGCATCATTGCGATCATCACCCGCTGCCCCATGCCACCGGACACCTGATGCGGATACATCTGGGCGACGGCCTCCGGGTCATTGATGCGCACCGCCTCCAGCATCTCCAGCACGCGGGCGCGGGTGTCGCGGCGGTTCAGCCGCTCGTGAACATCCAGCGCCTCAGCGATCTGTGCACCGATGGTCATCACCGGATTGAGCGAGAATTTCGGGTCCTGCATGATCATCGAAATCCGGGCACCGCGCACGCCGCGCATCTGGCGCTCGCTAAGGGTTTGCAGGTCCTGCCCCTCCAGCGTCAGCCGATCCGCCGTCATCCGACCCGGATTGCGGATCAGCCGCAGGATGGCGCGACCGGTCATGGATTTGCCGGAACCACTCTCGCCCACGATACCAAGCCGCTCGCGGCCCAGGGTCAGGCTTAACCCCTTGACCACCTCAACCCGGCCCTTGGGGGTTGGAAAACTGACGCGGAGGTTTTCCAGCTCCAGCAGTGGCGCGCGCGCATCGCTCATGATTTGCCCCCCTGTTTCGGGTCCAGCACATCGCGCAAGCCATCGCCAAGGAAACAAAAGCCGAGGCTGACCACGATGATCGCGATACCGGGCATGGTCGCGACCCACCATTGGTCCAGAATAAACACCCGCCCGCGCGAAATCATCGCGCCCCATTCCGGCAGCGGCGGCTGCGCGCCGAGGCCCAGAAACCCAAGCCCTGCCGCTGTCAGAATGATTCCCGCCATGTCCAGCGTCACCCGCACAATCATCGATGACGTACACAGTGGCAGCACATGCTGCAGGATAACGCGGCTGTGCGAGGCCCCCAGTAGGCGGGTGGCCGCAATGAATTCTGCGTTTCGGAAGGTCAGCGTTTCGGCCCGTGCAATGCGGGCATAGGCGGGCCACGCGGTGATGGCGATGGCAATGATCGCGTTTTCGATCCCCGGCCCCAGCGCCGCAACGAAGGCCAGCGCCAGAATAAGCTTGGGCATGGACAGGAACACATCGGTGACGCCCATCAGAATCCGGTCGGTCCAGCCCCCGAAGTAGCCCGAAACCGCCCCGATGATCAGCCCCAGCGGCGCCGAAATCACCGCCACCAGAGCGACAATCATCAGCGTGATGCTGGCGCCGTACACCACGCGGGAAAAGATATCGCGCCCCAGCTCATCCGTGCCCATCCAGTTGGCCCAGGAGGGCGGCAACAGACGGGAGGTCAGGTCCTGCCCCACCGGGCTTTGCGGCGCGATCCAGGGCGCAAAAGCCGCTGCCAGGATAAGGACGGTGATGATCACAGCCCCCAGCACCGCCAGCGGGTTGCGCATCAGCGCAAGGATCATGCGATAGGCGCGCCCTGCGGTGGCCTGGGTCCGTGTGGCGGGCGAGTCGTCCAGCAACCAGTCGCGGCTCAGCATCACAGGCTCCTTGGGTCGAGAACCCGGTACAGCACATCCGAGATCTTGTTGATGAAGATGAAGACCGCGCCGATCACCAGTGTTGAGCCAAGGACGGCATTCATATCCGCATTGAGCAGCGCCACGGTGAGGTAATTGCCGATGCCGGGCCAGCTGAACACCGTTTCAATCATCACCGAACCTTCCAGCAGCGCCGCATAGGAAAGGCCAATCACCGTGATCAGTGGCACCCGGATCGGTTTGAACCCATGCACCCAGATCACCTTCCATTCCGGCACGCCTTTGACGCGGGCGGTGGTGATGAATTCCTGGCTCAGCTGGTCCAGCATGAAACTGCGGGTCATCCGGGCGATATAAGCGAGGCTGAAAAAGCCGAGGATGGCCGCAGGCAACACCAGATGCGAAAGCGCGTTCCAGAACACCTCTGTGTCGCCAACCAGCAGGCTGTCGACCAGCAACAGGCCAGTGATCGGATCAATCAACCCATCATAAAAGATGTCGACCCGCCCCGGCCCGGCGACCCAGCCCAGACCCGCGTAGAACACCGCCAGACCAACCAGCCCCAGCCAGAACGCGGGCACCGAATAGCCCAGAAGCGCAAAGACCCGGATGATCTGATCGACCCAAGTGCCCTGCCGCGCGGCAGCCCAGACACCCATGGGAACCCCCATAAGCACACCAATCAGGATACCAAGCGTGGCCATTTCCAGCGTGGCGGGAAACACCCGCGCCAGATCGGACACGACGGGCCGGTTGGTGGAAACAGAGCGCCCCAGATCGCCCTGAAAGACGTCCGCCACATAGGCGAAAAACTGCACCACCAGCGGGCGATCCAACCCCATGGCAACCCGCGCCGCCTCGTATTGGTCCTGCGTGGCGCGATCTCCGACCACTGACAGAACCGGGTCAATCGGCACCACACGGCCAATAAAAAACGTGATTGCCAGAAGGCCGAGAAAGGTCAGCGTCGACACGATGGCAAAGCCCGCAAGCCCTCGTCCCCAGCGCAGAACTGCGCGTCTCGTTGTTCCTGTGCTGGTCAAGATACCCTGCCCTTTCACATAGCCGAAGCCGACGGTTCACGACCGCAGACACACCGTCACCTTGCCTACGGGCATAAATATTTTTTTCCGCAAAAGCAAAATTTTTTTGCTTCACAATAATTTTTTTCCTAAGCTGATTAAAAGCCATCCAGAATGAGAGCCGCCGATGCCCCAGACCACCGCCCCCCAGAAAACGGCGAAGACCCGCAGCAGCGCAGGCCCGATGCTGGGCGCGTTGATCCGCAAGCGGCGCAAGCAGATGGGGCTGACGCTTCAGGCGCTTTGTGATGTGTCCGGCGTCTCAGTGGGCTATCTGAGCCAGGTGGAGCGCGACAATGCCACCCCAACGCTGGGCACGCTGGCACAGATCGCGTCAGCGCTGGAGGTGGGGCTGGAGTATTTCATCGCCACGCCGAAACCCTCGGACGCGGTGACGCGGGCGATGACGCGGACGCAATTCTCGCTGGCGGGCTCCTCCATTACCTATGAGGCGCTTGGCGCCCAGTTTCCGGGCGCGGAACTGTCCAGTTATATCCTGCATGTGCCGCCCGGATATGTCTCTGAGGAGGTCAGCCACGAGGGCGAAGAGATGCTCTATGTGCTGGAGGGGGAGATTGATCAATCGCTGGATGGGCAGGTGTTCCGTCTGCGGGTTGGGGACAGCCTGCACTACAGCGGCCTGACCTCCCATTCCTGGAGCAATCCCACCGACCAGCCGGCGCGGTTGTTGTGGACCGGCACACTCAGCGTTTTGCACAGCACCAACACCCCCAACCTGCCCTGACCGGGCAGCTGCGGCAGGCCGGTCCTGCGGGGGCGGTCGTGGCCGATGGATACCAATGAACCAAACAGGGAGACTGACATGAACCTCGTGAAATCCGCCTTGCTGGCCAGCGTGATGGCGCTGCCTCTGGCGAGCGGCGCTATCGCTGACACGCCCGCCAATGCGCTGATCGTGGCGCAGAATATCGACGATATCGTCGCCATTGACCCCGCTCAGGCCTATGAATTCACCTCCGGTGAGCTGGTGACCAACCTTTATGATCGCCTGGTGCAATATGACGCCGAGGATCCCACCGTTCTGGCGCCGGGCCTTGCCAGCGCCTGGGACGTCGACGCGGAGGCCAAGACCATCCGCTTCACTCTGCGCGACGATGCGGTGTTTCATTCCGGCAACCCGGTGCGTGGTGAGGATGTGGTGTTCTCACTGGCGCGGGTGATCAAACTGAATCTGACCCCGGCCTTCATCCTGGCGCAACTGGGCTGGACCGCCGAGAATGTCGATCAGATGATCACTACCGACGGCAACAACGTCACTATCAAATACGAAGGGGATTTTTCCCCCGCCTTTGTGATGAACGTGCTGGCCGCCCGCCCCGCTTCGGTGGTGGACAAAGAGGTGGTGATGGCAAATGCCGTGGACGGCGACATGGGCAATGGCTGGCTGAATGAAAACGCCGCCGGCTCCGGCCCGTTCAAGCTGCAGGGCTATCGTCCGGCGCAGATGGTCCGGTTGGCAGCCAATGCGGATTATTTCAAGGGCGCACCCAAGATGGAAAGCGTCATCATCCGCCATGTGGCCGAAGCCGCCACGCAGGAGCTGCTGCTCGAATCCGGCGATATCGACATGGCCCGCAATCTGACACCCGATCAGATCCGTGGCTTTGACAGCGACGCCATCAAGGTGGAGACCTACCCGCAGGCGGCGGTGCATTTCCTGTCCTTCAACCAGAAAACCGACAGCCTGACCGACCCCGCCGTCTGGGAGGCTGCCCGCTATCTGGTGGATTACAAGGGCATGACCGACACCATCATCAACGGCCAGATGGAGATCCATCAGGCGTTCTGGCCCAAAGGCTTCCCCGGTTCCTACGACGAAACACCATTCGGTTATGACCCGGAGCGCGCAAAATCCATCCTCAGCGAGGCCGGGATTGAGACCCCGATCACCGTTTCGCTGGATGTGATCAATGCCGCCCCCTTTACCGATATGGCGCAGTCCTTGCAGGCCAGCTTTGCCGACGCAGGGATCAACTTTGAAATCCTGCCCGGCACCGGCAGCCAGGTTATCACCAAATACCGTGAGCGCAGCCATGAGGCGATGCTGCTCTATTGGGGCCCGGATTTCATGGATCCGCATTCCAATGCCAAGGCTTTCGCCTATAACTCCGACAACTCGGACGACAACTATGCGGCCACCACCACATGGCGCAATGCCTGGGCTGTGCCGGACGCGATGAACGCCAAGACCAAGGCTGCCCTCACCGAGGCGGATCCTGAAAAACGGCTGGAGATGTACCGTGAATTGCAGGCAGAGGTGCAGAAAACCTCTCCCATCGTGATCATGTTCCAGGCCGCCTATCAGGTGGCAATGGATGCGGATGTCTCTGGCTATGTGAATGGCGCGACCTCCGATTTTGTCTTCTACCGTCTGGTGGAAAAGAACTGATCCCCCGGCGCCACGTGGCGCTTTCGCCTGCTCCCCTTATCCGGGGGCGGGCATCTGGGGCCGGCGCTGACATGAGCCGGCCCTTCTTTTCATCTTCCGGCCCGATCTGCCGCCACTGATGGGGCCGCCCGCGCTACAGGACATATGACCATGACCACGCCTCCCTATGCAGACCGGTTGACCCGGCTGCGCCACCGCATGACCGAGACCGCCACCGATCTGGTGGTGCTTGGCCCCTCCAGCCATATGATGTGGCTGTCGGGTGTGAACCCCCATGGCGACGAGCGGCCCGTGCTGCTGATGGTCAGCCAGAGCCACGCAGGCTTTCTGATGCCGGGGTTGAACGCCGATGCGGCGCGCACATCCACCGATCTGCCATTTCGCTGCTGGTCGGATGATGACGGGCCGGATGCCGCGCTGACCGCGCTGCTCAATGACTGCGGCGCCACGGCTGCTGGCCTGTCGGTGGTACTGGATGAAACCATGCGCGCTGATTTTGCGCTGCGGGTTCTGGACGCGATGGACGCGCCAAAGCGGCGCTTTACCGATGATACCGTGGGCCTCCTGCGGGCGATGAAGGACGACGCCGAATATGCCGCGCTGAAGGCTGCACATCTGTTGAATGATGCCGCCGTGACCGAGGCGTTTTCCCGCCTTGAAGAGGGTATGAGCGAGCTGGATGTGCAAGCGATCCTGCATGCCCATTACAAGGCCCACGGCGCCAGCGCGGAATTCACCATCGTCGGTTTTGGTGCCAATGGCGCCTTCCCGCATCACCACACCGGCGACACCAGGCTGACCCGCGACATGGCGGTGTTGATCGACACCGGGTGCCGGTTGAACGGCTACCCCTCGGACATGACCCGCTGCGGCTGGTTCGGCACGCCGGAGGCCGAATATGAGCAGGTGTTTGAGGTGGTCGAAGCCGCAGTAAAAGCCGCAGTCCAAGCCGCGAAACCCGGCGTGCGCGCCAGCGAGGTCGACCGTGCCGCACGTGAGACAATTGCCGCCGCCGGATATGGTCCGCAATTCCTGCACCGCACCGGCCACGGGCTGGGTATTGATGTGCATGAACCACCTTATATCACCGCCACCTCTGATATTGAGCTGCGCGCTGGCAATGTGTTCTCGATCGAACCGGGGATCTACCTCAAAGACCGGTTTGGCGTGCGGCTGGAAGAGATTGTGATCCTGCGCGAAACCGGCGCCGAGATCCTGTCGGAGATGCCGCGCGACATGCAACGGCGCTGAGACCAGATCATCTGCCAACCAGAAAATCAGGCGCACCCCGCATCCGGGCTGCGCCTTTTCATATTTCCCGGCATCTGGGTTACCTCCTTGAAGCGGCCACCCGGGCGGGTGATCAGGTCAGAGGTTGCAGCAGCTGATCAATGAGGGCCAGCAGCTCTGCCGGTTCAAACGGTTTCGTCAGCGTTGCCGTCGCACCAAGATCCTTGGACGTGACCAGCAGCTGCTCCAGCCCCGGACGCTGCGTGGCCCCGGACATCGCTATAATCGGCGGAATTGTAAGCCCGTCGCGTGCACGCCCCTGTAGGAAGGAGATAACCATCACGCCGCCATCTGGTATGGCGCGGTTGTTTTTCTTTACGATCAGATCAGTGATAACCAGGTCAAAGTCGTATTCTTTGTACTGGGCAATCGTCTCGGTCGCGTCTTCACAGATGATGGGGAAATGCCCGGCCTGCTCCAGAGAGACCTGCAACAGGCTTGCAAAAATCTCATCATCCTCCAGAACCAGTATGTTGGCCATTTCCATCTCCCCTCTCCGGCGCAGTAATGCAACCACCGGACCAGACGCTGATGCACTGTCATTTTTTTCGCGAGCTTTTTACCTGGCACTCGGGGCTTATACAATCGCTGACGCTGCTCAAAGACTGCTGATCCGGAGCGGCGGTTGGTTTCGCCTGACATCCCCGGTCGCTCAACTATAACATTGCAACAACCCAAAACACTGACCCAAGCCAGCACGCGACGGAGCCTTCGACATGGTAAGACCAATCCGGTTCCTGTTCTCGTTCTTTCTGCTGGTGATTGTAGCCTTGCCAGGCTGGTCGCAGGACGGCCCTGCCCCGCTGCGCATCGGTTTTCTGTCGGTCCCCCCCTTTGCGCAGCGCAACATTCAAGGTGAGGAAACTGGATTTCTGGTGGAGTTGGCGCAGCAGCTCGCAACCGAGTTGGGCACCAGCATCACATTGGTGCCGGTGACGTCGAGCCGCGAATTCGTGCAGGCGCAGGTCGAGGGCCGTACCGATCTGATCGCTGGCATCGCCCAGCTGCCGGCACTGCGTGACAGCAATCTGTTCTCTACCCCGATTTCCAGAGAAACCCTGCGCCCCATGGTTAGGATCGATATGGCTCTCAGCCAGTCGACTGCAACGATGAGCGGCGCGCGCGTGGGTGTTGTGCCACCCGCGGTTGGCTCCGATCAGGAAGCGTTTCTCGCACGCAATACCACCGTGAATTTCTCCACACCCGAGGCTGCTGTATTGGCGCTGCTCTCCAAAACCGTCGATGCGGTGATGATCCCGGAGCCAGTGGCTTTCAATATCGCAAAATCCGCGGGAGTTGATAACCGGATACGGTTCCTTAACCCTCCACTGCGCGAGTTCGGCCGCTATATTGCCCTGCATCGGAGCCGCGCCGATCTGATGCCTAAAATCGAACTCGCCTTGCGCCGAATGAGACAAGACCGACGCCTGGACGACCTGCTGCTGAAGTATTTTCTGGATATCCCCCTGCCTGTACCGGAGGTTCTGCGGGTGGGTGTGCGTCATGCACCGCCCTATCAGCTGATCGATGCTGATGGCGAATTTTCCGGTTTCGCGGTCGAAGCGTTGCGCAGCCTGGCCCAACGCACAGGTCTGCAGCTGGACTTTCAGCACATCAGCGAAGAAGAGTGGCTGCTCGGGCCACAGTCGGACACCTACGACATTCTTCCTGCGGTTCAGGTCACAAGCAAGCGGCGCACAAAGATGGATTTCGCAGATCCCATTTTGGCGGCAGATCAATCTGTCTTTACCATGGCCGCAGGGACAGAAGTGATCTCGCGGTTGGCAGACCTTAGGGGGCTGCGGGTAGGCGTGCATGCAGAAAACGCCGCCGCGCTGGACATGGGTGCGAGATTGAACTGGCAGATGGTTCCCATGACCAGCGTGCCGGAGCTGCTGACGGCGCTGGAGGCCGAACACGTTGATGCCGTGATAGATCAACCTGATATCATAATGGCAGCAGCAACCGGTCGCAGCGCAGCAGGCAATCTAAACGAGGTGCTGCCTGCGATCCTGAGCTATGAACGTGCGCCCGCATTGCGATTTGGCCTGGGGGAAGTGCGCGACAAACTGAACTTGGCGTTACCACAGTATTTGATCTCTGCCGAATATGCTGAGCTGCGCAGAAAATATCTTGGGGCGCCTGTGTTCTGGACCTCTGGCCGACTGACCCTTTTGGGCCTCGCAGCAGCGGGCGGGCTATTGGCTCTATTGGGAGTGCAGGGCATCGGCCAGCTACGCGCGCGCCGTCGCATCGCGGCAGACAAGGTCAGACGCGCCCGCGAAATCGCCGAAATCCGCGATGAGTTGGAAACCGTACTGAACGCCGCGACCAGCGGAATTATCGCTTTGGACCGTTCTGGTCAGATCATCCGGATCAACAGCCGGGCGCGCCTTATGCTGGGTGGGGTATCCGCTGAGACGCCGTTTCTCTGGCCGGAGGGGATCAACTTTTTGAACAGCGAGAACCTCACCCCACATAGTGTCGGCGCCGATCCGCTACAGCGCGCACGCGCAGGCGATGTTCTGTCAGGGGAAACCCATTTGTTGCAGCGCAGCGCCAGCGGGGATGATTACCGGCATGTCCGGGTCAGAAGTGCGGCATTGGAAAACGAACAACATGGTGTCGCCCTTGTCCTGGTAATGGATGATGTCACCGAAGAGGAACGCAACCGGCAGGTCGTCGAACGCAAAAGCAGACTTGATGCGCTTGGTGAGCTGACCGGCGGTATCGCCCATGACATCAACAATCTACTGGCTTCCCTGCTATATGCTGTGGATCTGGCGGACTCGGCATCCACTGCCGATAGTCGGGCACGGTTTCTCGGCATCGCAGCAACCACGATCAACCGCGGGCGCCAGCTGACCACGCGGCTTCTGGCCTTTGCCAAACGGCAACCCGGTGTTGCCATCACCAAACCGGTCCATGAGGTTCTAACTGAGTTTCACGAACTGATCCGCCCGATGCTCGAGAAACGCATCGAAATTCTGATGGAAGAGGCTGACCGTGATCTGCTGGTGCATTGCGACCCTGCGCAGCTGGAAACCGCGCTGATGAACCTGGTTCTGAACAGTCGCGATGCCATTATGAGCAGCGGTCATGGTACGTGTATTACTCTGAAGGCCCAGCCTGCCCCCTCCCCTTGGGACGGTCCAGGTGGGGATTCAGGCGACGGGTTTGGCAAGCAGGACGCTCGGGACGGCACCGCCGACTACCACTACGTTGAACTGTCGGTCTCAGATGACGGGCCCGGCATGAACGAGACCACGCGGGACCGCTGTACAGATCCCTTCTTCACAACCAAAGACAGCAATTCCGGTACCGGACTGGGGCTTTCGATGGTCTATGGATTTGCCCGCCATTCCAGTGGAGATTTGCAGATTTGCTCCCAGCCAAGCAGCGGTACTACAGTGCTTCTAACCCTTCCGCGGGGCTCTGACCTTAGCCCCCCGAACACCTCTGCAACCGACGCGCCTGCTGAGAAAGGTGGAGGTGAAATCATTCTGTTGGCCGAGGATGAACCCGACCTACGGGAGATAACCTGTGATATGTTAACCGAGCTTGGCTACCGTGTGCTTCCCGTTGGATCGGTGCAACAAGCCCTGGATATGCTGGATCACAGGACGAGATTTGATCTGCTGCTGACCGATGTGGTGATGCCTGGTCCCCTAGGCGGCTTCGAGCTGGCCGACCGAGTTCGCGAAATCCACCCGGCAATGCCCGTGGTCTATACCTCGGGATATACCGGTATCACTCCCGCTAAGACCGGCCCCGCCGCGCGCCCCCTGCTTCACAAACCTGTCCACCCGAAGGATCTGGCAGCCGCGATTGCAAAAGCCCTGCGCGATTGATTTTATCAAGCTCGGGCTCCTTGTGAATTACCGAACACCAGGGCGAGCTACTGCCTCTAGTCGCACACCCGACCACATCCTTTCATCACACGGCTGACCCGCTTGCGAGATATCTCCAACAGAAGGAGTGAGCGAGTGGAGGATCTTCTGGACAAGATCCGCGCCTTCAGTCTGGGGGATCAAGGCACCATGTCAGGCACGTGCGGCCGAACGCGGCCCACACGCAGTTTGCCATGGGTTTCCCAGCCTGCGTGCAGCACCGAGAACAGCAGCAAGCCATTGCTGGTGGAAGCACGCATAATATTTGCCTTGCTGACCTATACGATGGACAATTCTCTGCAGCATGCTGCTGGAGTTTGTTTGCAGCTGCCATTCGGATGGGAAATCATGGGGTGTGTGAGGATAGACAACTGTCCGAATGCGACCGCCAACAATTGGTGAGTACCCTTCTGCGGAGTGGTTGTGGTGCACCTTCGTGCAAACTGCTCAGGTTTAGCCATGACCGCAATATGCTCGTCATTCACTCTGAACTGGCCGCTCGACCAACAACTCGGCTTTCGCCCCATAGCTCCAGACCAGACACCAAACCAATCGGGCTTGCCACTCCGAGGTGACGCGCGCTCTGAGAGTAGTAAATTTTTGCGGCGGGCAGCCGACCAACCCACTGAGCAGGCAGGGCATTGTTTGACCCAGAGCAGTCCACTGACCTGATGACCCATCACCCGCCCAGGCCAGCCTCGATGTCCCAGAAAGGGGTTTCGCGGCCGATCCGGTCCGCCAGAAAATCAGCAAAGGCGCGAACTTTTGCTGGCATGTGGCGCCGCTCGGGGAAGACCGCGTATAAGGATTGCTCGGGCAGCGCATAGGCTGGAAGCACCCGCACCAGGCGGCCCGCTGCCAGATGAGCGCCCGCCACGAAGGTCGGCAGGCGGCCGATCCCAAGCCCGTCTATCAGGGCGGTACACAGAGCCTCGCTGTTGTTGACCCGCAGTCTTCCTTTTGTGCGCACACGTATTTCCCCCTCGGCACCGTGCAGGAGCCATTCCCGCGGGTCGCGCGAATAGCTGTAATGCAGGCAGCTGTGGTGCAGCAGGTCTTCGGGATGCTTTGGCGTTCCGGCCTGCGCCAAATACTCTGGTGCCGCGGCGAGGACACTGTGAATCGGCGCCAGCCTGCGGGCGATCAGGGCAGAATCCGGCAGGGTGCCCGCCCGGATAGCCATGTCGAACCCGGCTTCGACCAGATCCGCAACCCGGTCATCCATGGTCAGATCCAGCGTGATCCCCGGGTGGTGCTCGAGAAAATCCTTGATCAACGGCGCAACATGCAGCCAGCCGAAGGACATCGGCGCGTTGACCCTGAGCCGGCCGGCGGGCCGCCCCCGCATGGCAGTGACGGCATCCTCCGCTTCCCTGGCCGACCCAAGCGCCTGCACCGCATGGGACAGGTAGATCTCACCGGCCTCGGTCAGGGACATGCTGCGTGTCGAGCGGTGAAACAGCTGCATGCCCAGATGCGCTTCCAGGTTGCCGATCCGCTTGCTGACAGCGGATTTTGTGATCCCCAGCTGCCGGGCAGCGGCAGCAAACCCGCCGGTTTCCGCGACCGCCACAAAGACCGGAATGGCGCCAATCTCAATCATGCTGCTCTTTCCATTGTCAACTTCTACTCACCCTCAAGTTTTCCGAATAGCGAATTATCGCATCTACGGGAACCAGTTAGATCATTCCCATCACTCAGCTTGCCGGAGGCCGCCATGTCCAGAATGCTCATCAATGGAATTCTTCGCGACAAGCCTGTCACTGCGGACGGGCAGTTTCAGCGGATGCCAAGCGCGTTCCGGTCCTGGATCGAAGCCAGCCCCGGTGCCGCGTTTCCGGCCGTATCAGGCCGCTATCATCTGTATTTGTCCAAGGCCTGCCCCTGGTGCCACAGCGTCGACCTGATGCTGACGTTCAAAGGTCTCCGCGATGCCGTCAGCATCACATGGATGGACCCGGTCATGTCGGAGGACGGCTGGGTCATCGACCAGCCCGGCTTCGAGGAGACTGCGGGCGTGCCGCGCGACCGTTACCTTTACGAGGTCTACCAGCGGGCCGCACCGGATTTTACCGGTCCGATCACTGTGCCCCTCTTGCTGGACAAGCAAAGCAGCAGGATCGTCAGCACCGAGTCCGCAAGCATTCTGCAGATGCTCAACACCGCCTTTGCCGGAGCGGGCGCAACCGGGCCGGACCTCTATCCCGGCACGCTGTCGGATGAGATCAGCCGTCTGACCGCCATGATCCATGCGCCGGTTTGCAACGGTGTTTACCGTGCCGGATTCGCGACGGCGCAACCCGCCTATGACGAAGCGGTGACCCGGCTCTTTGCTGCGCTGGATGAGGTCGAGACGGTACTGGAGCAAAGGCGCTATCTGGCCGGGGAGGAGATTACCGGCATTGATCTGAAGCTCTTTGCGACCCTCGTGCGGTTTGATCCCGTCTACGTCACGCATTTCAAGACAGATCGAAAGCGGATTGCCGACTACGCCGCCCTGTCCCGCTATCTTTGCGATATCGGCGGGCTGCCCGGTGTTCGCGAAACCATCGACCTGCCCCATATCCGCGCGCATTACTTCCAAAGCCACCGGCATATCAACCCGGCGGGCATCATCTCGATCGGACCGGACAGCCCCTTTGCGGAGATGCCCGCGCCGCAGGGAGCCGCGTGATGCCCGGCTCCAGCTTCCACTGCTCAACCACAAAACAGGAGAACCCCCATGCAGATTTCAGCCAAAGAAACCACGCCACATACCGCATTGATCGAGGGTCTGTACTCTGCCGTCGACGCGATGAATGCCGAAGCCGTCGCCAGCTTTCTGACCGATGACGTGACCTTTCGCCTGGGCAATTTCGACGCCATCACGGGACGCAAAGCGGTTGAGGACGCCAACGCGTCCTTCTTCGCCACGATCCGCGCGATGGGCCACACGATTACCGGCATATGGACAAGCGGTAATGCGGTCTTCTGCGAAGGGGACGTTCACTATACCCGCACGGACCAAAGCGAACATAAGGTGCCCTTTGCAACGCGCCTTGGCCTTCGCGACGACAAGATCGCCACATACAATGTCTATGCTGATATCTCGGGACTGTGACCGGGATCGCGGGCCTGTGGTCGCCGTCCAAGGCGGACACAGGTCGCAGGCCGCAGGCCGGATGCTAGGATGACACAGGTAGCTGGCTGAGCGCGAGCTCGGCCACCTCATGCAAGTCACCCGCTGACGCCCCGTCGCGAGCCTGCGCGGCCAGTCCCTGGATCAGGACCGCCACGTATTTCGCCAGCAGATCAGGTTTGGTGGATGCTGGCATGTCCCCTGCTTCCATTCCGCGCCGAATGCGGTCTGCAATCATCGTCTCGCTGGCCTGCCGATATCCTGTCAGCAGATCCTGAGCGCCCGCGCTGTCCTTGCCGCAATTGGTTGCAGCGCTGACAAGCAGACAGCCCTTGGGTCTGTCTTTCGTGCAGAATGCCTCAATGGCGTCAGAAACAAAGCGGCGCAGGGCCGTCTCGGCGGTTGCTGCCTCGCCAAGGGCACGGGGGGCGTAGGCGGCAACGCTCTGCGCGTAATGGGCGGCGCATCGTTCGAATAGCGCCTGCTTGTTGCCGAAGGCCGCGTAGATGCTGGGCGGGTTCACCCCCATCGCAGCACTGAGATCGGCCATGGAGGCAGCCTCATAGCCTCGCTCCCAAAACAGCAGCATCGCCTGTTCAATTGCGTCATCAGTGTCAAAGGATCGCTGTCGTCCCAAGGTCGTCTCCATTTTATTTATCAATCACTACAGAAATGTGCTTGACCCGGCAAGCCACAGGTTATTTAACGATCATTACAAAATATTGGAGGCACGGATGAAAGCTGCAATTATCGAAACCTATGGCGGACCTGATCACTTCCGGATGGCAGAGCTGCCGCGCCCGGAGCCCAAGCCGGGGGAGCTGTTGATCCGCATCCAAACGTCCAGTGTGAATCCAGTGGATGTCGGTGTCCGCGCGGGCAATATCCTGCCTGATGAGGCGGCCAATTTCCCAATGATCCTGGGCTGGGATGCGGCGGGCACGGTCGAGGCGCTTGGTCCTGAAATCGACGATTTTGCGCCCGGCGACCGGGTGATGGCGATATCACCGCAGCCGGGATCACTGGTCGGCACCCACGCGCAGTTTGCCGCGCTGCCAGCCAGCCAGGTTGTGAAAATCGCGGATGCGGTCTCCTTCACCACCGCCGCTGCGGTGCCGCTGATCGGCAGCACGGCCCTGGCCGCGCTTCAGGCGCTGGATCTGGCACCGGGCGCCCGTGTCCTGATCAACAACCCCAAGGGGGCGGTTGGCGCAATGGCTGCGAAAATTGCCCCCCTGCTGGGGTTCGAACTGGCCGACCCAGACACGCAGGGTGTCGATGGTGCCATTGATGTGCGCGGTCGCGAACACGCGCAAAGAGCATTCGCCGGTGTCAAGGATGGCGGCGCCTATGTGACCGTCGTTCCAGAATGGTGGAAGCCGGGAGGGGTTTTTACCCCCGCTCGCGGGATCACCCCGGTGACGGTTCAGAACCCCGCCAATCGAGACGTTCTGGCCCCGTTGGCCGATTGGCTGGCACAGGGAGATCTGCTCCCGGACATCGAAGAGATCTTGCCACTTGATCAGATATCAGAGGCGCACCGCAGACTGGAGGCCCCCGGACATACCGGCAAACTGGTCCTCGACCATACCAGCTGCTGACACAAGCAGAGACGGGCACAGGCGCAGTTCTTGCCGCCTGCGCCCGCCATCGCCCGAACTGGGGTCGCTGAGCGTCGTCAAGTTGCCAGCGGCCCCAACGTCTCTGTCAGCGACGTCCTCATTGTGCCTGTATACGATACTCCTGCACCGGTAGGCCGCCGACGCCCCAATCCTCCAGCGGGACCTCATTGATCACCACAAATGTGGTCGCCGGGGATTTGCCCAGAACCTTTTGCAAAAGATCAGTGACGCCGCGGATCAACTGCGCCTTCTGCTCAGCGCTCGGGCCGGTGCCGTCGGGGCCACCTTCGCGGGTCACTTTGATATTCACATAAGGCATCGCTCAGTCCTTTTTCGGCACATAGGAGAACACTTTTGTAACGATACGCCATTCGGCACCGTAGCGGACAAGGGTCAGAAGGTCATGGAAATCACGTCCCATCATGGTCATACGGGCGTTAACCTGGGCCATCCGGTCGTTGACAAAAGCAACCTCCAGAACCTCCTCCTCGCGTGGCTCGCCGCGCCGGGCAGGCGGCTCACGACCATCCACGCGGGTCATGTAAGTCTCAAGGTCCAGATAAAGCTCATCGCCTTCGGTGGCGCAGACATAGGCCAACTGCGGGTGGAAGACATCACGCAGCGTGGCGCTGTCGGCTTGATGAAGCCCCTCGAAATAGGCCTCCATCAGCGCGCGGACCTGTTTGCGATCCGTAGGCGTCATTGGATCAGCCCCTCTGCGCGCATCGCGGCCTGAGCGGAGGGGTGCGCGGCACTGCGGTCTACAAAGGCAGCCAGCCGGGGCCAGCCGGCCAGGTCGATGCCGGTGAAATTCGCCCAGTTCGCGACCACGAACAAATAGGCGTCCGCAACCGAAAACTGATCCGCAACCAGCCACGCGCGGCCATCTCCCAGCTGCGCCTCAATCAGATCGAATTTGCCCGCGACATCGATGCGTGCTTTGGCCTTATCAGCCTCGGTGCTGCCCTCACGAAACAGCGGACCGAATGCCTTATGCAGCTCAGTCCCGATCCAGTTCAGCTGCTCCTGCATCCGGGTGCGGGCCAAGGTTCCCGGCACCGGTGCCAGACCTGCCTCCGGGTGGCTATCTGCGATATACTGCAAGATCGCGGGCCCTTCGGTGAGGATGCTGCCGTCTTCCAGACGCAAGGCCGGAACGTATCCTTTGGGATTGATGGCACGGTAGTCCGCACCGCCTTCGGTCCGACCTGCAGCAGTATCGACAGCCTCAATATCAAAGGGGCGGCCAGCCTCCTGCAGGGCGATATGGCTGGCCAGCGAGCAGGCACCGGGTTTGTAGTAGAGTTTCATGACAGTCTCCTGTGGTGTGATGCCCCCTGGCTACCGCCTGAGATGATTGATTGATAATATTGTGTTTTCATCATAACGATTAAAAAAATAGATCGTCTATAAACCCATGAAACACGACCAGCTCATCGCTCTCGACGCAATCGTCTCAACCGGCACCTTCCGCGGCGCCGCTGAGCGCCTGCATAAGTCGCAATCCGCCATCAGCCACACAATCCGCCAATTGGAAGACCAACTGGAGCTGGAGCTGTTCAGCCGCGAGGCCTACCGCCCGGTGCTCACCCCGGCGGGGGAAGTATTTTACCGTGAGGCCTCCAGAGTGCTGCGTCAGATGCAAGGGCTGCGCGCTACCGCGGCCCGGCTGCGCGCCCGCGAAGAGCCGGAATTGACCATCGCCGTCAGCGCCACGATGGATTTGGACCTGCTTTTGCCGCCCCTTGCAGAGACCGGGCGGCGTTACCCAGCAACCCATTTGCGGCTGCGGATGGAGATGATGGGTGGCCCGATTGCGCGGCTGCTGGAGGGCAAGGCTGATATCGCAGTTGCGTCGCTGGACGGGGTGCCCCTCGACACTGTCGAGGCCGCGCCAGTTGGCGAGGTCACAATCCGACCGGTGGCCAGCCCAGATCTGGACCTGCCCGCCACATGCCGCGCCCTGGCAGCCAGCGAGGTTCAGGGTCATGTGCAGGTGGTCACCGCCGA
>NZ_JSWJ01000030.1:0-4529 GCF_000826845.1 Phaeobacter sp. S60 | reverse complement strand
CTAGTTAACGTGACAACACCTCCGTGCGGTCACCTGCTCTGGCATGTCTTCAAACCACGGATAGTGCTGTTTTGGGATGATGAGTGCGTGGCCTTCGCGGATCGGATGAAGATCGAGAAAGGCAAGCACGAGTTCATCCTCGAACAACTTGTAAGCCGGCAAGTCTGCCGCGGCAATTCGGCAGAAGGTACAGGTCTCAGACATCAACGAGCCTCTCTGTCGGTGACTTCTGAAAATCAAGGCTAGCCAGTTTGAAAGGCAGCGCAAGCGAACCTCGGCCGCCTTGTCGATGATTTCCTCTTCCAACCGATGGGATCGGAAGACTGGCGAAAGCAACATGCTTTAGTCCTACATCCAAAAGGCGAAGGGTCGGAGCCGTTACCTATCCAAATGGAGGGCGTGAAACCGCAGGTGATCATCCACAAAGCTCGAGATGAAGAAATAGCTGTGGTCATACCCCTCCTGCCGCCGCAGGGTCAGAGGATAGCCGCTCGCCTCCGCCGCCGCTTCCAGCGCGCCGGGCCTGAGCTGCTCGTCAAGGAAATCATCCGCTTCGCCCTGATCCACCAGCGTCGGGAGCCCGCCATTGGTCTTGCGCATCAGAAGGCTTGCGTCATAAGCCTCCCAGGCGCCGCGGTCGTCGCCCAGATAGGTGCTAAAGGCCTGCCGGCCCCAGGGGCAATTCACCGGATTGCAGATCGGGCTAAAGGCAGAGACGGACCTGTATCGCTCCGGGTTGCGCAACGCCAGAACCAGCGCACCGTGGCCGCCCATCGAGTGCCCGAAGATCGACCGCTGATCGCTTACCGGAAATGTCTCTTCGATCAGCCTGGGCAATTCCTTCAGCACATAGTCATACATATGGTAATGCCGGTTCCATGGGGCTTCTGTCGCATTCACATAGAACCCGGCCCCCTGCCCCAGATCATAGGTCTCCGCATTGGCCACATCGTCGCCCCGTGGGCTGGTGTCGGGTGCCACCAACGCAATACCGAGTTCCGCCGCAAGGCGCTGCGCCCCGGCTTTGTGCATGAAATTCTCATCTGTACAGGTCAGGCCAGAGAGGAAGTAGATCACAGGGACCTTCTGCCCCTGCGCGGTCTGTGGCGGCAGGTAGATCGCGAAGCGCATATCGCAGTTCAACCTATCGGAATGATGGCTGTAATGTTTGGTCCAGCCACCAAAGACCTTGTTGGCGCTCTTTAGTTCCAATGACATGGCAGGTCTCCCAGAAGTTGTTCGGACCGCGCCGCAAGCGGCGCGGCACCGGAGGCAGTCAGCTGTCAAAATGAATGACAGAACGGATGCTCTTGCCCTCATGCATCAGGTCGAAAGCCTCGTTGATCTCTTCCAGACTCATGGTGTGGGTGATAAAATCATTCAACTTGAACTCGCCCTGCATGTAGCGTTCGACATAGTCAGGCAGCTCTGACCGCCCCTTGACCCCGCCAAAGGCCGAGCCGCGCCAGACCCGGCCGGTGACCAGCTGGAACGGACGGGTCGAGATCTCCTGCCCCGCACCGGCGACTCCGATGACCACGGATTCGCCCCAGCCCTTGTGGCAGCATTCCAGCGCCGAGCGCATGACATTGACGTTGCCGATGCATTCGAAGGAATAATCGACGCCGCCGTCGGTCATCTCGACGATCACCTCCTGAATCGGCTTGTCGTGATCCTTGGGGTTGATGAAGTCGGTCGCGCCCAGCTTGCGGGCGAGGTCGAATTTGCTTTCGTTGATGTCGATGACGATGATCCGGCTGGCCTTGGCCATCGTGGCGCCGATCACGGCGGAAAGGCCGATGCCGCCCATGCCGAAGATCGCGACGGTTGCGCCCTCCTCGACTTTGGCGGTGTTCATCACGGCGCCCATGCCGGTGGTGACGCCGCAGCCCAGCAGGCAGACCTCTTCCAACGGCGCCTCGGGGTTCACCTTGGCGAGGGAGATTTCCGGCAGTACAGTGTATTCCGAGAAGGTCGAACAGCCCATGTAATGCAGGATCGGCTGGCCGTCCTTGTAGAAGCGGCTCGTGCCGTCCGGCATCAGACCCTTGCCTTGCGTTTCGCGGATCTTCTGGCAGAGGTTGGTCTTGCCGGATTCGCAGAATTTGCACTCGCCGCATTCCGGCGTGTAGAGCGGGATCACGTGATCGCCAACCGCTACGCTGGTGACGCCCTCGCCGATCGATTCGACGATGCCGCCGCCTTCATGGCCGAGAATGACCGGGAACAGCCCCTCGGGGTCTTCGCCGGACAGGGTGAACGCATCCGTGTGGCAGACGCCCGAAGCGATGATCTTGATCCGCACTTCGCCCTCCTTGGGCGGCATCACTTCGATCTCTTCGATCGAGAGCGGTTCGTTGACGGCCCAGGCGACAGCGGCTTTGCATTTGATGATATCGGTCATGGCACTCGCTTTGTTTTGCTTGATGTCTGACCGACAAATGGACTATCCCAAGAGAAGCGATAATCACGTTGATTTACAAAACACTATTACCATCATGCAACAATTGTGGGGTTGAAGAGGAACACAGTGCTGAGCTGGGAAGGGGTTTCCGAATTCGTAGCTGTGGCCGAAACCCATAGCTTTACCGCCGCTGCCGGAAATCTCGGGATTTCCACCGCACAGGTCAGCCGCCAGATCGGAGCACTGGAGGCGCGGCTCGACACCAAGCTTTTCTACCGCACCACGCGTAGGGTGACGATCACCGAAACCGGGCAGGTCTATTACAACCATTGCCGCCAAGTGCTCGACGGGCTGGCCGAGGCCGAGCGCGCGATCACCGATCTGCAGCAGAACCCCAAGGGACGCTTGAACATGACCGCACCCGTGACCTTTGGAGAAAGCCGCATCGCACCTTTGGTCAATGATTTCCTGCGGCGCTTCCCAGATCTGGAGATCAATCTAAGGCTAACCAACCAGTTGCTCGACCTCGTGGCGGAAAGCTATGATCTTGCCATTCGGCTGGGCGAGTTGGAGGACAGTTCCATGATGGCAAGACGCCTGAGTTCACGCCGGCATTACACCTGCGCCGCGCCCGACTACCTCGCCGCCCATGGCACCCCGCACACCCTGTCCGAACTCGACAAGCACAATTGCCTTCAGGGTACTTTGGGATATTGGCGGTTTCAGGAAAAAGGAACCATGCGGCATGTTCGGGTGAAGGGCAATCTGCGCTGCAACAGCGGGGCCTCTCTGGTCGATGCCGCACGCAGGAACCTGGGGATCATTCAGCTGCCAGATTACTACGTCGAGGGAGAGCTGCAGGAAGGGAGGCTGGTTTCGATTCTGGAAACCTATCGCGCGCCTGACGATGGCATCTGGGCGATCTATCCGCAAAACCGGCATCTGTCGCCAAAAGTCCGGTTCCTGATTGACCACATCGGGGACGGGTTGCGATGAATCGTCCGTCAAAGGCACAGAGGAACTTTAGATGATTGTCAGAGATCCCCCGAAGGCGCTGAACCTGTTCTTTGTCATGCAGGGCTCGATCGTTCCCAGAATCGCGGGCAGAATTGTCGGGGTCGCCGTGCTGACGGCGGCGGTGCTGTTGGTTGATCAACATATCGTCCCCCTGCCCCGCGTCTCCATTGCGGCGATGGGCGTCTTTGGCATCGCGCTGTCGCTATTTCTCGGGTTCCGCAACAATGCTGCTTATGACCGCTGGTGGGAGGCGCGCAAGCTTTGGGGGACAATGATCGCCGACCTGCGCAATCTGGGGCGACAGCTTACCATCTTTGTTCCTGAGGCCGAAGACCGCCGGAAAATCCTATCTTTAGGGGTGGCATTCAGCCATCTGCACCGCGGCTTTCTGCGAAACGCAGAGGTAAGGGCGGATCTGTCTGGTTGGATAGACGAAACCCGCGCGCAAGCCTTGCTCGCAAAGACCAATCCCGCAGATGCGGCCCTGCGGGCGATGGCGGAGCAGATAAGCACCTTGAGCAATAGCGGCGCCGTTGATGGCTTCGGGAAGATGACCCTGTCTAGCACGCTGTCTTCGCTGGCTATGGCGCAGGCCGGATGCGAACGGATTGCGACGACGCCCTTGCCCTTTGTCTATTCCCTTCTGGTGCGCCGCACGACCTATCTCTATTGCTTTTTGCTGCCCTTTGCCCTGATCGAGGCGACGAACTGGTTCGCGCCGGTCTTCACCGCGGCGGTTGCCTATGTTTTTTTTGGGCTGCAGGCCGTTACCAACGAACTCGAACTGCCGTTTCGAAACGTGCAAAATGGTTTGCCGCTCGACGCCATGTGCCGGATCATCGAGAGGTCTGCCTGTGAAGCCCTCGACCAAAAGCCGCCTCCGGCTTGGCCCCCCCAGAAATACGTCCTTACCTGACCCCTTCGACGCCGCCGACGTGTTGCCGGATTCGGCAATCGTTGAGCGCTTTATTGCCGCAATTTCTGTCTATAGAGCCAACTGCGTTGATCGCCCTTCGAAAACGTGTCTCTCGCGGTGAGCTTGCTGATGCCAACATTGACGCAGGCTGTCATAGTGCATAACGTCCTCGGGTGTTGTCACGTTAACTAG